>CAZXTW010000040.1:0-17185 GCA_964643525.1 uncultured Roseivirgaceae bacterium | reverse complement strand
CTATACTGTTGTACCTGTATATATGGTATAGTGAGCAGGGCGAGCTGCCTGGTGTTCAGGTAGTTTACCAGCAAATGTTCTTATTCATAATTACTGGGGTTGCCGCAGGCCAGGGCGTGTTTTGGCTAAACCGGCTGTTTAGAAAAACAAATATCCGCACAACCAGCAGCGTGGTGCTGCTGGTTGTAAGCGTGTTAAGCCTGCTGCTTACAGTAAGTTTATTTGCGTTGATGTTTGTTGTATCACAACAGGTTAATTTTTACTATTTCCCGATACAAACCAGCCACTATTATTACCCTGAATTATTAATAAAAGTGGGGCTGCTCTTATTTGTAGTAGTTGTGGCCTACAACGTAGTATACTTTGTATTGTTTGCTTACAATGAATATGGCACCAGCAAAGTGCGCCAGGCGGTTAACGACAGGCAGTTGCTTGAGGCGCAGCTTGACCTTTTGAGGGCCCAGCTTAGCCCACATTACCTGTTTAACTGCCTCAACACCATATCGTCATTATTATTAAAGGGCAGCACCCAGGCCGAGCTTTTTATCAGGCAGTTGGCACTTACTTTTCAGTACATTTTCAAAAAGCAAAATGAAACACTGGTGCTTGTGCATGAAGAGGTGGTCTTTGTAAAGGCCTACTATTATCTGTTACAGGTGCGGTTTGATGGCCAGGTGCAATTGAACCTACAGTTAGACCAGGCGACTCTGCAGGGGCATATACCCCCCCTATCATTGCAGTTACTGGTAGAAAACGCCGTAAAACACAACCGGCCTACCAAAAATGAGCCACTGATCATTAGCATTAGCCAACAGCATGCAGGGTATATAGCGGTAACCAACAACATTCAGCTGGCTGCTGTACCGCCCGAGTCATTCAGAATTGGCCTTGAAAACCTTAAAATGCGCTATAGTTACTTAACCAGCCAACAGGTAAAAACTACTAAAGACAACAATTTTCAGGTTGAAATACCGGTATTAAAATCAACTGCATGAAAGGGCGCTACATTCAAAACCTCTACTTCAGGTTGTTTGCCCCCCTGTTTACCGGGGTTGTGGTTTATATGCTGGTGCTCATGATATTTGGCAACCTTTCAGTACTGTTTATCCAGTTTGTAGGCAAAGAACTTTGGCTGTGCATCGGGTTAAGTTATGCCCATGTAGAATCGTTCAGGGCAGTAACCGTTTGGTGGAGCCGGCACAAGCCGCACCGGCGGTTGGCTGTGCAGCGTATATTGTGGCTGCTGGTTACCAGCTTTAACTGTTGGGTGGTGGTGGTGGCTGGGCTAAGCCTGTATTTTACATACTCAGAGGGTTTAAGCTTTGGCACTTTCAATACTGAACTATCAGTGTTTGGGGCTTTGTTTACTACCCTCAATAGCTTCTACGCATTACTGTATTGGGGCTATGAATACATATTTAAAGAAAATGAGCTGCTGCTTGACGAAGAAAAATACAGGCAGGAAGAGCTCAGGTACAAAGCCCTGAACTTTAAAAACACCGTGAACCCCTTGTTTTTGTATGAAAGCCTGGAGGCATTGATTATACAGGCACAGCAGGAAGGTGATGCTGCCATGGAGCTGCTCGAACACCTTTCGGCAGTGTACCGCTATAAACTGCACCACCAAAGTGATGAGCTGGTGCCCATAGAGTTAGAGCTGGAAGCAAGCAGGCACCTGGCCACCATTATGAAAGTAAGGTACAACCAGCATATTAGTGTATGCTTTGATGTGGCAGGGCAGTTAAGTGACATTCATGTAGTACCAGGCGCAATACAAACAGCCATTAACTACATTGCAGGCACGTCAATTATACATGCCCAAAGGCCGGTAAACATAATGGTGGGCTTTGATGAACAGGCCACTATTGTAATTTCAGCACCATTAAACCAATTGCTTATCATTGATGAGGCATATACTAATATGGTAGCGCGCCTTGCTGTTGCTTATAAGTATTTTAGTGATGTGCCTGTAACAACAAAGCAAAACGATAATAAGATCATGATAAGCATGCCCCAGATTGTGCTGGAGCACGACTAAACACTAAGGATAGTAAGCCATGAAGGTATTGATCATTGAAGATGAGGCACCTGCAGCAGAAAAATTACAGCGGTATTTAAAACGTTATGATGAAACAATTGAGGTGTTGGCAGTACTGAGCTCAATAGAGCAATCTGTGCAATGGTTTGAGCAAAATGGTGAGGCGGCCGATTTAATTTTTATGGACATCCAGCTAACAGATGGCAAAAGCCTGGATGTGTTTAAAGAGGTACGGGTTGACAAGCCAATTATCTTCACCACTGCATACAGTGAGTATGCCATTGAAGCATTTAAATTAAACGGCCTTGACTATTTGCTTAAGCCTGTATTTTTTGACCAGCTTAAAGCCAGCCTTGACCGGGTGCTTGACCTTGGCAGCAAATTGCCCGATGCCCATAAACAACCTGCCACACCAAATGCCTTGGCAGGGCAGGTGCAGGCAGGTAAAACCTATAAAAGCAGGTTTCTGGTCAAAACAGGAGATCATATTAAATCTATCCCTACCAAAGATATTGCCCTGTTTTATGCTGAAGGGCGCACTGCCTACCTTGTAAAATACGATAAGAAAAAATATATAGTAGATTATAAGCTTGAAACGCTTGAAGATTTGTTGAATCCACAGTCATTTTTCAGGGTTAACCGAACGTATATTTTAAACATTGAAGCCATAGCAGATACCATTGTTTACAGCAACTCCAGGCTGAAGGTGATGCCTACCATTGCAATGGATAAAGAAATTATTGTTAGCAGAGACAAGGTAATTCCCTTTAAAAATTGGATTAATGACAGTCATGAGTAATCACGTTGTAGTAAGCCTCAGGCATGGCAGCCCACCTGCTACGCTTTAAAGTGCTTTTTAAGGCTGTTTAAGCTGCATAGACGCGATAAATGCCCTGGTTCAAACGCTTCCTTCCGGCATGTCCTGGCAAAACGCCACTGGCGTTACGCGCATCCCTCCGGGAAGTAAGCCCCGTGGCTCCTGCTGATAATTGTATTTTCTCCAGCGCCTGGCGGTACGCTAAGCCCTGACGGCTGCCTGCCTTGCCGCCCGCAACGGTAGTTACCCTCAGTAAAGGCGCGATTTAGCGGCAGGTGTTACAACAATAGAAGGTGGCGGTAATTACACTAAGGTGTGCGGCTTAGATAATGCGGTTGGGCTGGCCAACTATTACAATTGGCTGTCTATAGCATTACCAAAGTAGTGCAGGGTGGTAAAAAGCAGGATCTGTGCCAAAAAGTATACTTTTAAACAAATAAGGCCATGAAGCGAATGTGGCTAGGCAGGATGCTTAAAAGGTTTACACGGCTACATTTTGATAGAAAGCCATAACACGTTAGAACGAAAACTGCCAAACAACCTGCCCATGAACGGGTTAAAATAGAAAAGCCTTAATAAACAGAATAAAAAAAACTCTCCTTAAGAAAGAGAGCTTTTTTAAACCAAAACAAAACATGTACCAGTTACTAACGATTGATTATCTTTAATTTGTTAATATCATCTTTAAGTTATGACTAAGGCTCTTTTAGAGCGCTATCTTTTAAGTAGCAACTTAGCATTTATTCTTTAATGCTAAGATATTGAAAAGGTTACCCTTAACCTTGTTAATTACTTAAAAAACGTAAACATCTTATTTCAATTATACAAAGACTTGAAAATAAGCATGTTTATTATTCTCAGCCATTAGTCAGCAAACTTTAGCGGGCATTCCAGCAAGTACACAAATCTTAATGTTACGTTTATTCCTTATACGTAAGAATACCCTTTTGGGCTGCAAATGTGAACATTTTATTAATATTCACCAAATAGTCTTTTAAATAATTTTTGTGTGGCCTAAGTTATTGATCAATTATAATAAAATTAATCAACTCATCCTACTATGGCACAGCTAGCCAGCATTATATTACTGTTACTAATAAAGCTAATATTTTAATTATTTCTGTTAAGAGGTCAAATAGAAGTAAATAATACCTGTATTGGGTAATTGTAGTGTGGTTTTGCCCTGTTAAACTCTAACCTAATGCTACACTCCTTTTTGTATTAATTTTAAGTTAATTTGTCTATATATTCTATTCCTATATAGGTTGCCACGTTCTGCCTTTAAGTATATAAACATTCTTATTACATCTAACAGTACAACTACCTTGCACTAAGTGTACACAAGTGACCAAAACTGTGTTCGGTTGCGTACAGTATTTTGGTGGGTAAAGCACCCTTCAAAACGCTAAGTGGTTGATTAACAGGTGTATATAATATTGGCATGCTCATTGTCATAAGATAGGCAAGATGTCAAAACTCAAAATAAATACTAAGATGTACGTTAAGACTTTATCACTCCAACAAACTTCAAAGCGATTGTTATTACCGTTTTTAATGATCGCTCTTTTCACTTGTACTTTATTTGTTAATGCCACTGCGGGTAATACCGAAAATACCCTGAATGGCAAAGGCAAAACACTGACAGAAGAAGATATTCAAATGCTTGAAGAAATTGCCTTTGAGCAAACTGAACAGAAAAAGCAGGGTGTTTCTGTGGTTGAGGTATACAATGAAAACCACGTGCTTGTTTACCGTGCAGAAACCGAAGTGCCTTTTCAAGAGCTTCCCCAGCGTATACAGTCTAGGGTATCTAACTGTGAATTACTGTTAGATGCAGGCGAGAAGCTGTATTACATAGAAAAATAACCCAACAGACAGACTGACTCTATTTATTAAGAGCATCATTTTAATGATGCTCTTTTTTTAATTAAAGCTTACCCTCAGGCTTAACCCGTTTACTCCGCCTACCATGGGTTGTAAACTGGTTTTAAAACTTGTTTGCTTTTGTTGGCAGTCACACGCCCTGGGCTTTGACAAAATGCTTAATAGGGCAGTAGTAACAAGCCCAGAGCCAAAGCCAACTGCTACATCACGCCCAAAATTTGTGTTTTCTGGGCTATCCTTAAAGTTATCAGAACGGTGCACCACCGGTATTAACAGCCCCGTAAGCCCGCCTATCACATAGCCGGTAATCACATCTGTAGGAAAATGCTTACCCGCCCGCACCCGTAAATGGCCAACCACTGCAGGTAGCGTGCCTGCAAAAACCCAGTAAAGCGTACGGTTGCTGTTTGCGCCAGGGTTATAATGGCTATACAATGTTGCAGAAAAAAAGCTATAGGCAGCCACATGTGCCGTATGGCCAGAGTAAAATGAGGTGGCTGCATCTTGATTGTACTTATTATACTTTTTGCAGGCATAATCGCCATTGTTACCCACTGACCGGTTAAATAAAAACGGCCGTTTTCTGTGTATAAACTTTTTAGCCAAAGTATTTAACCCGTTAGTAAACAAAACTGTTTGCAGGCCCAGTGTTGAGGTACGGCTAAAATCACTATAGCCAAAAGTAACGGGCACATAACCCAGCATTGAGCCAATCAATAAATTATCGCTTATGGTCTTGGCCTTTAAGCTCAAATTGTTTGCCACATGCCGCTCAAAAGCAGGTATAATTGACTTGTTTACACTGTCCAGTTCATTTTTCTCAAAAACCCGCTTCTTTTTAAGCATAAACAGGTTGCCCAGGGCCACACCAGTAATTACTGCGTCTGCAGTATTGAAACCCACTGAAAATGGAGATCCGGTTTGAGCAGTTGATACCTCAATGCTTAGTAGCGCAGCAATAACCACGCAAACAAATTGATTAAACTGTAATGACTTCATAGCACGACATGTAGTAGGTTGGGTGTAGCACAGCATGATTCTGTTTGACGCGCCAAAATACAAGACCCCTGTCAAAAAACCTCATCAGTTTGGCCAATCAAAAATGCAATAAATTCGGATAGTACAGAAATATGATTAGCTTGTGTCATTTAACCTATGCATGATGTACTGGAAGCTTTCGTCAGATCACGCTTTAATACTGCCTGAGAGGATAAAAGACAAATTTAGTATGCATGCAGAATATATATTGTTTATATTGCAAACGTATTCGGTTGTATGAAGCGCGAAGAGACAGTAGACTACAACATTAAAATAGCCTGGCATGCCATATCCAGAATGTATAACCAGCAGGCTGTTAAAGAAGACCTGACCACCTCTATAGGTTTTGTATTGTTAAACATCGATACAGAAAAGGGGGCCCAAGCCACAAAAATAGCTCCGCTAATGGGCTTAGAGGCACGAAGTTTAACACGCATGTTGAAAAGCATGGAAGACCGTGGGCTCATATACAGGCAACAAGACCCCAACGATGGGCGATCAGTAAGGATTTACCTAACTACGCTGGGCAAAGCCAAGCGCGAAGTTTCAAGGCGGGTGGTCAAGCGGTTTGATAAAACCGTGAAAGAGCGAATACCTGACCAAAAGCTTCAGGTGTTTTTTGAAGTAGTACATGAAATCCTTGAAATGATCGAAGCGAAAAATATTTATGAAGAACCATAAAGCTTATTATCTATAAAAAATGAAGAGAGTAATTAAAAAGGCTGCCGTTCTTGGCTCAGGTGTAATGGGTTCAAGAATAGCCTGCCACTTCGCCAATATTGGCGTAGAGGTACTTCTGCTAGACATTGTGCCCAAAGAATTAACCGAGAAAGAAAAAGCCGCTGGCTTAACCACTGAAAGTCCCGCTTTCAGGAATCGCATTGTAACTGACTCTTTCAAAACTGCCATTAAAGCAAAACCAGCTGCGCTTTACAATAAAGACAATGCCAGCTTAATTCGCCTTGGCAATTTTGAAGATAATTTGAGCGAAATAGCTGATGTTGACTGGACCATAGAGGTTGTGGTTGAAAACCTTGACATCAAGAAAAAGGTATTTGACAACGTTGAAAAATACCGCAAGCCCGGCGCCCTCATTACCTCTAACACCTCGGGCATACCCATCCACCTCATGCTTGAAGGCCGCTCTGATGATTTTAAGAAAAACTTTTGCGGTACCCACTTTTTTAATCCCCCAAGGTACCTGAGGCTTTTAGAAATAATACCCACCCCAGAAACCAGCCAGGAAGTAGTAGACTTTTTGATGCACTATGGTGATTTATACCTGGGTAAAGAAACCGTACTTTGTAAAGATACCCCCGCATTTATTGCAAACAGAATTGGCATATATGCCATCATGTCTGGCATGCACACCATTGAATCAATGGGGCTTACTGTAGGTGAGGTTGATAAGCTAACAGGCCCGGTAATTGGCCGACCTAAGTCTGCTACCTTCCGTACTATGGATGTAGTTGGCCTTGATACTACCGTAAAAGTAGCCAACAATCTATATGCAGGCCTGCCTAACGATGAATCACGAGACCGCTTTCAGCTACCCACTATTGTTAAAGAAGTACACGACCGCAAGTGGTGGGGCGATAAAACCAAGCAGGGCTACTTTAAGAAAACAGTAAACGAAGCTGGCAAGAAAGAAATTCTGGAGCTGAACTTCAAAACCTGGGAGTACGGCCCCAGAACCAAGTTTAAAGACGCTGCCCTTGAAAAGGTAAAAGACGTTGAAGATGTAAAGCAACGCCTGCCACAACTTATTAAGTCTGAAGGCCGTGTGGGTGAGTTTTACCGCGCCACTTTCTATGACCTGTTTAAATATTGCTCTTTCAGAATACCCGAAATAGCAGACGAGCTATATAAAATTGACCAGGCCGTATGTGCTGGCTTTGGCTGGGAGGTTGGACCATTCAAAACCTGGGACTTACTGGGTGTGCAGGAAACTGTTACTGCCATGGAAGCCGCAGGTCAAAAACCCGCACAATGGGTGTATGACATGCTGGCCGATGGCCAAACCTCATTTTACACGGCTGAAGGTGGTAAATCTAAATACTACGACGTAACTGCTAAAGCTTACAAAACCATACCAGGCACTGAAGGCCTTATTTTCTTAGACAACTTCAAAGAAAACAATGTGGTATGGAGCAACGCAGGCGCCACTTTATATGATATTGGTGATGGTGTGGTAAACCTTGAGTTCCACAGCAAAATGAACTCTATGGGCCCTGAAGTGGTAGAGGGCATTAACGTAGGCATTAGCAAAGCAGAGAAAGACTTCTTAGGCCTGGTGGTTGGTAATGAAGCTGCCAACTTCTCTGCCGGGGCCAACCTGGCCATGCTGTTTATGTATGCTACCCAGCAGGAGTTTGACGAAATCAACCTGATGATTGCCCAGTTCCAGAACACCATGCTCAAGGCCAGGTTCTCATCAGTACCAGTGGTGGCTGCCACATCAGGTATGGCCCTGGGTGGTGGTTGTGAACTGTCATTACACTGTGATAGAATTCAGGCCCATAGCGAAACCTACATTGGCCTGGTTGAGTTTGGCGTAGGCCTTATACCTGCTGGTGGTGGTACCAAAGAGTTAACCCTGCGCGCGTCTGATCGTTTTATGGCAGGCGATCCAGAGTACAATACGTTACAGCAGTACTTTATGAATATTGCCACGGCCAAAGTAGCTACTTCGGCCGAAGAAGGCCGCGCCATGGGCATTGTACGTGAACTAGACCAGGTAACGCTAAACCGCTCACGCTTACTGGCCGATGCCAAGCAGCGCGTGCTTGAGCTGCACCAGGCAGGTTACAGCCAGCCGCTAGAGCGTAAAGATATTAAAGTGCAGGGCAAAGGTGGCCTGGCATTAATTGAGGCTGGTATTACCGGCATGCGTTACGGCAACTACATTTCTGAGCACGACGCTAAAATTGCCAGCAAGCTGGCTTATGTTATGTGCGGTGGTGACCTGTCGTACCCTACAGAAGTATCAGAGCAGTACCTGCTTGACCTTGAAAGAGAAGCGTTTTTGAGCCTGACTGGCGAGCAGAAAACCATGGAGCGCATTCACTCGATCTTGTTCAGAGGCAAGCCCTTAAGAAACTAAGGGGTTTACACTGCTGTTTTAAACAGCAGCGTTTACACGTACAATTATTATTAACTCTAGAAAATTAAACAGCATATAATGGACGCATATATTGTTGCAGGATATAGAACGGCAGTAACCAGGGCCAAAAAGGGTGGCTTCAGGTTTACCCGCCCTGATGATTTGGCTGCCGATGTAATTAAGCACCTGGTGGCTTCTGTTGAAGGCCTTGACCCTAAGCGTGTTGATGATTTGGTGGTGGGCAATGCAGTGCCCGAGGCTGAGCAGGGCATGCAAATGGGCCGGATGATCTCATTGCTGTCATTACCAATAGAAGTACCTGGCACAGTAGTAAACCGCTACTGTGGCTCAGGGCTGGAGGCCATCTCAATTGCCGCAGCCAAGGTGCACGCTGGCCAGGCCGATTGTATTGTAGCCGGTGGTACAGAATCAATGACTATGGTGCCTATCATGGGCTATAAAACAGCATTGAACTATAGGCTGGCTACTGAGCACCCTGACTATTACCTGAGCATGGGCCTTACTGCCGAGCAGGTGGCCAAAGACTTTAAAATTTCTCGTGAAGATGCTGACGCCTTTGCCCTGCAATCACACCAGCGCGCATTGGCTGCACAGGATGCCGGCAAATTTGACGACGAGATTGTACCCATAACCGTTAAAGAAACTTATGTAGATGCCAGCGGCAAGCGCAAGCAGCGTGAGTTTGTGGTCAATAAAGACGAAGGCCCACGCCGTGCTACCTCTATTGAAGCACTGGCTAAGCTAAGGCCCGTATTTGCACAGGGTGGCTCAGTAACGGCGGGCAACTCTTCGCCTACTAACGACGGTGCCTCGTTTGTAATGGTCATGTCTGAAAAGATGGTGAACGAACTGAACCTGAAGCCCATTGCACGCATGGTAAGCTACTGTGCTGCTGGTGTACACCCGCGCATTATGGGCATTGGCCCAGTAGAGGCAGTGCCCAGAGCACTAAAACGTGCCGGCCTTAACCTGAATGACATTGACCTGATAGAACTGAACGAAGCCTTTGGCGCACAGTCATTGGCCGTAATCAATGAATTAGGCCTTGACCAGGCTAAAGTAAATGTAAACGGCGGTGCCATTGCATTGGGCCACCCGCTGGGCTGTACCGGTGCCAAACTTTCTGTGCAATTATTTAACGAAATGAGGCGCAGAGGCAATAAATACGGTATGGTTACCGCCTGTGTAGGTGGTGGCCAGGGCGTAGCTGGTATTTATGAGCTACTGAACTAAGCCAAAACTTAGTAAACATATAAAAGCCCTTGCAGCCATAGCTGCAAGGGCTTTTTATTAGTAGCTGCGTTGGGTATGCTTAGTTCACAATACCGTCAATAGTACTGGTAGATACAAAATGGTAATTGGGCCGTGCCTTGGCATAAATTTGCCTGGCCATGGCCGCGCCATCTTCTGTTTTGACCATTTCAGAATACAGCGGTGTTAAAAACTTACGGCGGCCAACGTTTACCAAAAACTGCTCTAGCGCAGCATAGCTGGGTTGGTACTCATGCTTAATTACATGCACAAACCAGGCACAAAGTACCTCACAATTGCCGCTGTTGGTAAAGCCAAAGGCACCATCAAGGCTACCCATTTGCTGGGCAGTGAGCGCTTCTGGCAGGTTATTCAAAAAGTGCAGCCACTCATGCGTTGTCCAGCTTTTAGTAGTCAGCTCACCAGGCTTGGCTCCGCCTGCAAACGCCTTAATGGCCTCATCTACCAGGGCAAACCTGTCTGACTGCACGGTGGGCATATTCTCTGGCAGGCCCGGCTGGTAAATCCAGGGCTCCCACAGGGTGGCATCAGCTTCCAAATTATTTGCTTCAAACAAATGCTGCTTCATATACTCAATAAAACCCTCGGTAGTCATTGAGGTAAAGGCGTTACTGGTAAAATACGTCTTCAAAAAAGCATCAAACGCATCGCGGCCCACATGCGCTTCAAGGCTGCGTAAAAAAAAGTAGCCTTTGTCGTAAGCAATAGTAGTTACGCCGTCGTCAGGGTTTTTGCCTTTTAAATCAAGCTTTAGCTTCGTTTCGTCGGCTTTGCCTTCTGCGGTAAAGGCGGCCACCTCTTCATGCAGGCCCTGGGCGGCCAGGCTGGCCAGCATCTCAGCATACGGCCGGCCATAAAGGGCCTCCATAATGCGCTGTTCAAAATACACAGTAAAGCCCTCATTCAGCCAAAAGTCGTTCCAGTTGGCATTGGTAACCAAATTGCCCGACCATGAATGGGCCAGCTCATGCGCCACCAGTGAGGTAAGCGAGCGGTCGCCGGCAATAATTGTGGGTGTGGTAAACGTTAACCGTGGGTTTTCCATGCCACCAAACGGAAAGCTGGCCGGCAGCACCAGCAGGTCGTACCTGTCCCAGCGGTAGGGGCCGTACAGCCCTTCGGCAACGGTAATCATCTCTTCTACCTCTTCAAACTCATAGGCGGCCTTTTCAATAAGGTCAGGCACCGCATATACGCCGCTTCTTGGGCCCAGGCTTCTAAACTCAAGGTTACCGGCGGCAAGGGCCAGCAGGTAGGCAGGTATGGGCTGCTTCATGCTAAAGGTATACTGGCCACTTTCATTCTTGGCTTGTGGGTTGCTGGCGCTCATCAGGGCCATCAGGCCGGCTGGTACCTGTACCGTAGCCTCATAAGTAAACCTGATGCCGGGACTGTCTTGTATGGGCACCCAGCTTCTGGCCAGTATGGCCTGCGACTGTGTAAACAAAAAGGCTGATTCAAGCCCCTCGCCTTCCTTGGGCTGAATCCACAACAACGCTTCGGCTGCCTTGTCGGTTTGGTATTCTATATGCACCGTTTTGGTTTCTGGCGTAATGGGTATGGTCAGGGCCTGGCCCATATGGGCCTCTTCTGCCCCCAGAGTAAAAGTTATTGCCTCTTTGCTGTTGTCTAGCGTTACCTGGTTAATGGTAAGCTTTTTGGTGTCAAGCATCAAAACCTTGGCATTTGGCGCAGCCTCTATACTTAAATGGGCTGTACCACTAATAACCTGTGCATCAAAATCAATGCTTGCCTCCCACTTCAGGTGGGTAACCAGGGCTTCTTCTGGTTGGGCATAACTGTGCACATCTTGGGGTTTACTCATTGTTTTAGGGGGTTGCGCCTCCTTGCCATTGTTGCAGGCGGTTAACACCAATGCCAGCAACAGAATAAAACAGGGGTACGGATGGCTAACAAGTTTCATAAATAAATTGTATTTGTTGTTCTGATTGTAGGCTTCACTTAGGCTGTTTGGCTGTTATGAGACTTAGCATTGGCCTGTAAATGGGCCACTATTTTTTCTGAGTCTTGAATAATACTTCTAATAATACCAGTTGAGGGGGCCGCAAAACCCAGAAAGTACAGCCCCGGGTGGCCATCGTACCACAACTGGGCAGGGTGGCCAATGGCATTAAAATACTGCTCGGGCAAATCAGCAAAGTCCAGTATTTTAGAATGGTAGCCGGTAGCTAAAATTACGGCATCAACAGGTAGCTTTGTGCCGTCGCTCAAAACGGGGCCGTCAGCCTCAAAGCGCTCTACGCCTTTCACCATTTTTATGCGCCCGGCTTTAATTTGCTGCACCGTGCCTATATCAATCACGGGTATGCGGCTATGGGCCCTTACCTGGTAGCTGGGGGCATAGCTGGGCGTGGGCACCCCGTACTTACTCAAATTGCCAATAGCCAGCTTTTGCAATACATTACTCACCTTATCGCGTATGCCCTCGGGCAGCTTATTCAGCATAATGGCAGTTTTTTGGGTAGGCCGCCCCCAAAAATCTCTGGGTATAATATTTACTGGGTTTCTGATGGAAATCGCGCAGGTCACACCTTTCTCTGCCAGGTCTAGCGCAATTTCGGCCCCTGTATTGCCCATACCCACTACCAGCACCCGCTGCCCCTGGTACGGTTTAGGGTTTTTGTACGTTTTGCTGTGTGTAATGGTACCCTTAAACTGGTCTTGCCCAGGCCATGTGGGTTGGTTGGGCACCCGGTTATAACCGGTGGCCATAATCACACGTTCGGCTACAAACCGACCCTGGTCAGTTTCAACCTGCCAATAACCGTTGCCTGTAAAGGTGAGCTTTTGCAGGGCCTGGCCATACAATGGCTTAATATTAAAGTGGGTGCAATAGTCACTAAAATAAGTGGTAAGCAGCTTTTTGGGTACATACTTGGGGTAATGTGCCGGAAATGGCAACCCAGGCAAGGCCGAGTGCTCCTTAACCGTATGCAGGTGCAGCCGGTCATAATGGTTATGCCAGGCCCAGCCGGCGGCTTCTCCTTTTTCAATAACAGTAAACTCCAGCCCGGCTTGCGCCAGCCTGCCCGCCACAGCAAGGCCTGAAGGCCCCGCCCCAACAATTAAATGCTTAACATATTGCTCACTCATATCTATGTTTAATGCTATACTCAGTAACCCGGCCCATGCAGGCTAACTGCAATCAGGCCGCAGCTCTAGTAGTTGTTGGTGTCGCCATACTTTTCATTGAGCTCAAGCTTCTTTACCCTGCTTATAATGGCCCCCTTTTTTCGTTGCAGTTGGGCCATCATTTCATCAATGCCACTTCCATTACAATACAAACTCGTTAGCAGCTCGTCCTCATCCTGTGTCCACCGTTTGTACTGGTTCTTACTGCTTTTAAATGAATACTGGTTGCTGTAATACTCAGGCGTTTCATCTTCAACATAATTCATCATGGGCCTGGGCTCAGCATACTGGCTGTTGGCAGCAGCCTTTGGCTTCACGTCAGGTTCAGTAGCATAGGCAGGTGCAAGCAGGGTAATCTTTGAGGCAGGCATCAGCTCTTCAGGTATTTGCAGCTCATTGCGTGTGCGTGTAATGGCTACATACAGCAGGTTAATCTCTTCGTTAATCTTAGCCTTATTCAGGTCGGCCTCGCTTACCTCTGCAATTACCTTCTTTACCTTCTCTTCAGTAATAAAATCATTGGTAAGCGTTACATGGTCATACTCCATGCCCTTGCAGCGGTGCACGGTTGAAAACACCATGTTGGCTGCTTCCTTCTTACCATCAGCCACGTGGGCCTGCTTCAGTTGCTTCACCAGGTTGGGCAACTCACGGCCATACTGTTTAACAACTTCTGCCAGCATACCCAGGGTCACATCGGCTGTTTGTTCAATATAATCTTCCAGCTCGTCAAAGCTGGCCATACTTTTAATCAGCTGGTCCCTCACCAGGTCTTGCCGGCCATTGTACAGGTTCAGCACATCATACACTGAGGCACCTTCGTCAGCATACGTGTATGATTGTATATTGCCTTCAAAATACAGGCTTTCAATAGTCTGCTTTTCAATAAGCTGCTGTATGGCCTCATTTAACAGGGCCATATTGGTGCGTGCAATAGTGGCATGCACATCGGTGCTGTTATGGTTGCCCTTGCCTGTAATATTCACCCCTTCAAAATCACTGAAGTGGCTTTTCCAAAACAGTACCCGGTTGGCCAGGCTGGCCACCTCGGTATCAAACCTGAAGCTGGTGGTTAACTGGTACTCGGGGTAATCTACCTGCTCTAATGAATTCACCGCATGCCGCCAGCCATAAATCTGCTGGTGGGTATCACCCACAATTACCTTGTTGGCCTGCTGCTCTAAAAAAACGCCCAGCATGGCAGGCGAAGCATCCTGGCCTTCATCAAACAACACATAATCGTACGGTAGCTTAGGCTGCGCCAGCTGGAACTGCTTCAGGTAAAAATCATGCGTAATGTCCAGCTGGCCATGGTGCATCTCTGCCAAAAAGCGCCTGGTATACTTTTCTATCTGGTTGTAATAATGCTTTACAAAAGCTTTTGCCTGTTCGTCTTGCACGGTAGCCGCATAGTTCAGGTCTTGCACACGGGTGGCCATGCTGTTACAAAAATAACTGGCAAAGCGGTTTACATGGTTGGCAATAATAAATGGGGCATGTTTGTCTTTAAAACCCCTTAGTTTAAGTATTTGCTTTAGCTCGTGTGATTTATAGCCCGCACTAACCTTTAAGTTTTTGCCCCGCACCATATGCTGAAAGGCCAACGAATGTGCCGTTTCAACCCTTACATTGTTGAGGCCTTTTTCCTGAAACTTATGGGCTGCTTCTACTTTAACTGAGCGGTTAAAGGCCAAATACAGAATTTTTGACCCTTTAGGCCTGGAGTTGGCATAGGCAATTAATGTAGTGGTTTTGCCAGAGCCGGCCACTGCATTAATTTTAAGATTGCCATTGCTATTCAGGATGCCAGTTTGTTCTGCTGTAAGCTTCATAACCAAAAATAGCCATTATGCAGAGAAATAATAGGCATTACCATTGTGGCTTTTAACACTATGTTTTAGCACCAACCGGGCTTGCGCAATAAAAAAGCATTGATACCACAAAATTACCTAAACATAAAATCAGGCCTATTATTGTTATTATACCCGCAAAAGCTTTTATAACCAGCAAAATTGTTTTAAATTCAAAATTGATTTAAAATACGATTGTAAGAAAATAGTCTCAATTAGCAGCTATAATAATTGTGTTAGTTGCAACCCTTTAGAATTGAATGGGGTTTACACATTAGAGCATTCTGTTATGGCAACAGCCTGCACTAGTGCATAATATAACTATAAGCACTGATAAGACTCATAAAAGGCATATTCCTTTTATGAAACGTACTAAGCTAGAAATCAAACATGCTCGACTCAAATACATCTACCATTCCCTCATTCAAGTCACCAATAATGAGTTGGGATGTTTCTTTGCAATTGCTTTCTGAAATGAAAAAGCGCCATAGCGAAGAGCGCAGTATATTAAAACAATACGCCACAGACTTTACCTGGTTTGATAATGAAATATTTGGTGAGTTTGATAATGACAGAAGTGCTGCCATTATTTTAACTGACAAAGACCAGAACATTCTGTGGGTAAATGAAAAGTTCTCGTCGCTTACAGGCTACGAGCAAACCGACGTGAAGGGCAAAACCCCTAAAATGTTTCAGGGCAAAAAAACAGATGCCTTTACTAAGGCCTTTATTGGCGAGCAATTGCGTAAGGGCGAGGCAGTAAGTAAAGACATACTGAATTACAGAAAAGACGGCACACCCTACTGGTGCAGCATTAAAATATTGCCCATCCACAACCTTCAAAACAAGTTGGTTAACTACATTGCTTTTGAACATGAAGTGAATGTGGCCTAACCACATTCACTTCTAGCCATTCGGCGCCCTTATGTCATCTCCAATCCCCCCTTTTTCTTCACTGAAAGAAAACGTCCATTACTATTACAACCAGTCAGGTTACATAGTATTCACTGCACAGTACCACCGCATGCGGGGCTATTGCTGCAAAAGTGGTTGCCTGCATTGCCCCTATGGCTATAAAAAGCCTACGGGCTAATCGTCACGGTTGGCACGTAAATACAGTGGCAGCCACAGTATGGTGCTCAATACCATTACAATCATGCCATACAAAAAGGTAATCAATGATACCCGCAGGCCACCTGCCAGTAGTTGGGGCGAAATCTCCACGTGCCCGTTTTGTATCGCTTCTACAGCACTGTAAATACCAATCAGGTGGCCCAGCCACCCTATAAACAGTGCCATACTGCCCAATACCAAAATAGAGGTAATCTGGCTTTTCAGTTGGCTGGTTACAGCGGCTTTTTTTGAAAACAATGCGATGTAACCCTTAATAGCAAAAAACAGGGCGCCAATGGCAGGAAGTGAAACTAAACTCATAAATAGTATGCCCCCTTCCCAAAACAAACGAAAGAAACTCATGGTGTAATAATTTTGGTGTCACAATAATTTGAGGCAAACATAACTGCCACAGAAACACGCCGCAGCGTATTGCGACTAACTGATGCATTGCCCTGACAGGTAGTTCAATACTTACTGGCTACCCCATTCTTCTTGCTAAAATCGGCGTTCGTCTTACGTTAAGGCCCGTTAGTCTCAAACCTTGCTTTAAATTACAAACTTTGCCCACAATAATGTATCATTAAATTTATTGGCCAACAGGGCAGTTGTACCACCTCAACATGTTTGGTATTACTGTACCATTGCCTTTGGTGCAGTAGTCTCATTGTCGTTGGTATTACTGTACCATTGCCTTTGGTACAGTAGTCACATTGTCGTTGGTATTACTGTACCATTGCCTTTGGTACAGTAGTCACATCGTCGTTGGTATTACTGTACCATTGCCTTTGGTACAGTAGTCACATCGTCGTTGGTATTACTGTACCATCGCCATTGGTACAGTACCTTCATGATAATGGCAGGGTTTGCCACCCTACAGAGGCATGAATACTGGC
>CAZXTW010000039.1:0-17239 GCA_964643525.1 uncultured Roseivirgaceae bacterium | reverse complement strand
CTGATTTGGGCTTGCCAGAGTACGATTATCTGTTAAGGCCATCTTGGCAAGCAATTTTAGAGGCAAGTTTAACTGAACCTAAAGATGTTAGAAATTTAATAGCGGCACCAGAGAGCTTTAATCTTAGCTTTGTATTTAGTTATGTTGATTCGGAGTTTCTTAGATCTGACCATAATGGACGTTTCTTTTCTTCTTCAACGCTTACTGACCTTGCTGGCTCTGAGATTTCTACATTTACCGTTGATTCGAAATTTAGGCTCTTTTTGGTGGTGAAGGCTACCAGTTTAATTCATGAAATTGGTAGCCAGGGGAATACAATCAATACATTTGGCGGTGAATTGGCCAATGCCCCACAACCCTGGCAGCCTGTGGCCATGACATTTGACAATAACGATCAGCTGTTGGTGATCGATGCTACTAGCCGTAGCGTAGTAATTTTTGATACAGCAGGCAATGTACTTGGTAACTTGGCCCTGCCAAAAGGCACACAACAGCACTTGGTTGACCTGGTTAGAGGGCCGAAAGGTGATATTTTTGTGTTAGATGCTGGCAATTTTAAAGTGTTGCACTTTGATGCCCAACTGCAACCAGTAAACGAGATTGACCTGACGCAATTTATGAATGCAGCCATTGCCAACCCAATAGCAATTGCCTATCATCCTAGAGACAATGTAATATTCATTGCAGATGCGGGTTACAATGCTTTGGTCAGCCTGGCTGTTGACGGTACCCCAATAGCTGCCTTGTATGGTGGTACCCAGGCCGATAGCCCCTTTAACAGTATAGGCGGCTTGGAAATTAGTAGTAGTAGCTTCATGTATATCACTGACGCGTTTGATAATTCTTTTAGGCAGATGCTGTTGTACCCCTTATCTGAAGCTAAAACGTCTGAATACCAGCATAAGCACGTTTAGCATGTGTTAGCCATAATGGTTAATATTATTTATCTTTAATACTAGCCATTGTACAACCAGCTACCCCCAGGTGTCATTGAGTGCCACTGACCGAGTATGAAAATAGTTCAAAGCTATTGGTCTAAACCAGCCTTAGCCAAACAAACCAACCGCTATGACCGAAGTGCAGGCGGGTGGACTGACCCATGCCATAATTACATGAGCTGGGCTTTGAGTTGCCTACAGTTTAAAAGGTATTATGATGAGGTAGAGCTTGTTACTGACAAGGCTGGTAAAGCCCTGCTAATTGATAGGCTTGAGCTGCCCTACACCAAAGTACATGTACGGCTTGATGAACTGAACCACTATTCAGTAAACCTGTGGGCCCTGGGTAAGCTTTATGCCTACCGCATGCAAACAGAGCCCTTTATACATGCTGATGGCGATGTGTACATTTGGGGCCGCCTACCCAATGAGCTTGAAAAGGCCCCATTGCTGGCCCAGAACCGCGACGAAAACTATTCATACTACCATGAAGTATGGAACGATGCCCGCCAGCACCTGCCTTACCTGGCTGATGTACTGACCCAGAGCCAGTCCTTTAACCAGGGGCATATACTGGCCAGTAACGCGGGTATAATCGGGGGTAATAATATTGACTTTATACAGCAGTACTGTGCGCAGGCATTTGATATGGTTGAGCGCAACAAAAACCACTTGCACCTGTTGGTGGGGCCAGGCTTATTTAACATTGTTTATGAACAGTTTCTGTTTCATGCATTAGCTCAGGCCCACCAACTGCCTGTAGCCTACCTGTTAAATGATGTAGAAGAAAATGCAGAGCAACTGGTTAACTTTCGTGATGTGCCCTACCGCAGCAGGTACATTCACCCGGTACAGAACTACAAGCGAAATGCCGCTGTGGGTGAATCAATGGCGCGCTGCCTGCGCCGTGAGCATCCGCAGGCATACTTTCGCATTAACCAGCTGGTCAATAACTTTTTGCTATGAGTGCCAACCTACAGCATGACATCAGCCTTGCATTAAGCCGGCATGACTTTACCGCGGCTGCGGTAACTTATGGCCATTGGTTACAAAGTAATACTCAAACACCCCCAACCGGGGCCAAAGCAAAACATGCGCTGCAACTGCCTTACAACCTGCATGGGGGCAGTGCAGGCCACCTTTTGTTTTACCTGGCCCTGTATGAAGCAACTCAACAACCAGTTTGGCTGGCTGCTGCTGGCACAGCCAATAACCAAACTGCCCGGTTACTAAGCACCACCACCGATGCCCACATGGGGTTGTATGCCGGCCGTATGGGGGCATTACTGGCTATGCGGGCCTATGAACTGGTAACTAATAACTCTATCCCTACTACCCCTACTACCCCTACTAAATTATGGGTAAGCCTGGCACAGCAACATACCCCTATGCTTGAGCGGTTTATTACCAGCAGCAAAGTGAACCCTGGCTTGTACGATGGCTTGGCAGGTGCAATACTGGGCATGCAGGTAGTACAGGCTGAAGTACCTGGCTGGCAGCCTTTATTGGCGCAGGCATTTAGCCAATTGTTAAGCACAATGCGCCCGCACAGCCATGGAGTGTATTTTAGCAATGGCCAGCCGCATTACCACCCCTTATTGGGCTGGGCCCACGGCAATGCAGGCATTGCGCAAATGTTTACTGCCCTGGGGCCTGGTAGCTCTATGGTTGCTGAACTGACTACAGCCACCACTAATGTGATTAGCCATTATTGCCAGCAGGCCAACAATGCCGTACCTGACGGCAACGCTGCAGTTAACAGTGCTGAAAAGCTACAGCAATTATTGCATGCCTACCAGCACAACCAATTACCCACAACCGGGCCACCAGCTACTACTTTGGCCAATGGGGCTGCTGGTGTATGCATAGCTTCTCTAGCCCAAACCAGGTTTTGGGCCAGTACTTCAGCCAAATTAATACCAAAACTGTTTGTGCCACTAAGCGGGGCAGACCAAAGCTTATATTATGGCACAGCAGGCCACGTACTGGCATTGGTCATGGCTTGGCGTAAGTTGCGTGACACTACATTGCAGTTACAGGCCAAACAATTTGCTGTTGCAGTATGGCCTCAGCAAAACACACATGCGTTAGGTTTATTAGGCGGTGCTACAGGCCATGCCTATACATGGCTGTTGCTGGCCCACCCACAGCTACCCGCCACAATACTGTTTCAGCCCACAGGCACCAGGCAGGTACCCAGCCTACAGGTTGAAGAAACCATTCAAGCTTACTTTAACCGGAAGCATTACCAAAGAACCTACGAAGTTATAAAAGTGGTTACTGACCAGCCTGAGTTAACAGAGCCGCCTGAACCTGCCAGTAGTTCTGTAAATAGCTATGTACAGCAGGTAATTACTGCTATTAGCCCCTCTACTTTTGCTGATGCACTGGCTACCGCCCACCAGGTAGACGCTGCCAAAGCCCAATTTCAGGCTGCTATGCCTTATACCGCTGCGGCTTATGCTGCCTGGTATGCAGGTGAGCTGCGTGCCCAGCAGTTTTTAGCTTTAAATGATGCCCAGGCTACACAATGCATGGTGGGCTTAAACCCCGCCGTAAAATTTGTAACTGCCAATTACCGAATAGGCCTGCGCCTGCCTGCAAAAACTAATCATAAGCAGGCATTTGATAATTACCTGGCTGAGCGCACCGGCCAAACTACAGTTGCCTTTCAGTATGTTGATACCCCAGCGGGGCTGGCAGAGGTTTGGCTTGACCCTTTTCATCATACACTGGTACAAGTGTTTAATACCCCAATTACCGTTGCCAAAGCAATAAAAACCATTTTACCTTTGTGCGATGTAAACAACCCTGAAGAAGTACCCCTATGGCAACATTACATTATTGAGCAAATAAGGTATTTGGTTGATCAGCAGCTGCTACTTTGCCAGCAACACCCTACAAACCAACACTAGTTTTGTAACTTAACTAAAAATGGTATTAACTTTTAAAGTTTATCTTAAAATTAGCGTCAATATCTTTTTTATACTCAATATATATTTATAAATTTCAATCTCCTTTAATTAGTAAAAGCATTATTTAAGCTGTGTCTAAACAGTTTGCTATATTTACTTGTATTCTGATTGATTGTGTATTTGAAGTTATTATAACTTATTGAACTTGCTAAAAACATTTCTTAGTAAAAGAAGTGAACTACAAAAATAAGCTAGCACAATCCTGCTCAAGGCTTTTTCGAATACATAATACTACAATACTACCAAAAAGTTAGTAACCCTTTTCTCTTAAGCTTACTACAAAAGATTTATGTACTTGTTGTGCTTTGCCACCAGCATTTTTGCTGTGTGAACAGCCACGTACTGTATTGACCAACCACGACTCGTTTCCAATTATCTATAACTAAAATTTCTTTCACTATGGAAAAGAATGCAAAATTCTCATTGAATGACTTAAAGGTAAAAAGCTTTACCACCACTGATGGCAATGCTGATGCTAACACTGTAAAAGGAGGAACCCAGGGCTCCTGGCCTAACTGTAGCTACGTAACTTATGTAGAGGTTTGTCAGTCATGCACTACGCCCTACCAGGCTTGTTGCTTTTAGCATAGGTATAACCGCTTAATTCATTACAGACCATACTTGTTATGGTAAAGCAAACCCGTCAAATTGGCGGGTTTGTCTGTTTAACTGCTGTTTTAGTTGTTTGCCTGCTTATAAGCATTAACCACTAGCGGTAATTTTTGTAGCTTGGGCTAGCCGCAAAGAAAAAATTTAGTAAATTAAGCTAACTATTTACTAAACTTTAACAAAAGAAAACAGCCATGGGAAAGCCCACAAAACTTCCGTTACAAAGCTTGCGCATACAAAGCTTTGTAACCAAAACCAACGTTGAAGCCCGCACCATAAAAGCCGGTAGCTTTGGCACACAATATCTGGTGTGCAGTAGCGAAACCACTCCATATATTAATTGTTGTTAACCAGGCAGAAAATATGCTAAGCCCGCCATTTGGCGGGCTTTTTGTATGAATTGCCACAACACACATGGTAATGATTTATGTACTGAATACTTTTACAATGATTGCCCAAGAATAGTGCAGAAATCGTATATTAGTTTTTATAACTGTTTATAACGTTGAGTAAGATGAAATGCATTGTGGTTGATGATGACCTGATGAGCCAGAAAATGGTTGAAGGTTTGGTTAAGAAAACGCCGGTATTAGAACATGTTGGCACATATGGCAGTGCCATTGAAGCCTCTGTAGCCATTACAGAGAAAGAAATAGACCTGATTTTTTTAGATGTTGAAATGCCTGAAATGACAGGCCTTGACCTGCTAAAAACACTTCAAAACCCGCCTCAAATAATACTGGTAACCAGCAAACAAAACTATGCCCTTGATGCCTTTGAATACAATGTAACTGACTATTTGCTAAAACCAATTGACAACTACGGCCGCTTTTTAAAAGCAGTGATGAAGGCCAAAGAAAATGTTGACAAAGAAGTGGTAGACATGGCCGATGCAGAAGGCGGCGGAAGCACTGAAAACCTGTTTATTAAGGTTGATTCACTGCTGGTTAATTTTGATCTGAAAGATATTTTGCTGGTAGAGGCTTACGGCGACTATGTAAAAATTCACACATCTACCGGCAAGGTACACACCGTATATGCCAAAATGAAAGATATTGAAGGCAAGCTACCCATCACTGATTTTTTAAGGGTACATCGCTCGTACATTGTGCGGTTAGATAAAATCAAAAACATTGACTCGTCAAACCTGCAAATAGCAGAGAAAATAATTCCCATTAGCAACTCCTACAAACCAAAGCTCATGGAACGCATCAATACCCTGTAAGCGCAGTTAGTGCTTTTTGCCCAATAGCCTTTTATAAATAGGCTTGCGATACAAAAACTGCAAAAACAAGGCAGGGTACAGTAAAGCCCCTAACAGCCAGTTAGGGGCTTTGTATTGAATATCATCAACAATAACACATTGGTTGCCTGCTTTTACAATCTGGTGGCGGTGCCTCCATTGTCTCAAAAAAAAGGGCAGCTTGGTGCCCTCATCAACAAACATAAACTGTTGGCTGTCAGTCAAATCTTCAGTAATAAGGCTTACCCACTGCTGCTTAAAAAAAATGAAATTCAGCTCAAGGCTTACCACATCGTTGGTAGTACAGCCGTCAAACCGCAGCAACTTTACAGGCGGGAAGGGGGGGTTCAGGCTCATAAACAGGTCTTCAGTAAAAGCAGCTTTTACTTCTAAATAAGGGCGGTTAACCGTTGTGCTTAGTTTTATACGCATGGGTTGCTTATTTTTATTTTATGGGTCACCACCATCATAACCACCACCACCACCATCATGGTTCTACCGAAAACATAAGAACGGCCTTTTTACTTAATTTGGTCTTCACCCTAATTGAAGTGGTGGGGGGTATATTAACCAACAGCATCTCTGTATTGTCTGATGCCCTGCACGATTTTGGCGATACCCTCTCTCTGGGCCTTTCATGGTATTTTGACCGACTGTCAAAGAAAAAGGGCGACGACCGATTTACCTACGGCTACGGGCGGTTTTCACTACTGGCTGCACTGATTAATGCCATTGTGCTCATTACAGGCTCAGTCATTATCTTAACTGAAGCCATACCCCGTATCTGGCAGCCGCCAGAGCCCAATGCCAGTGGCATGCTGGTACTCTCAGTATTAGGGGTACTGTTTAATGGTGCAGCCATGCTAAAGCTTCAAAAAGGCAAGTCAATGAATGAGCGTATGGTGTACCTGCATATGCTTGAAGATGTGCTGGGTTGGGTGGCGCTGCTCATTATTAGTATAGTCATGTACTTTTACCACCTGCCCATACTTGACCCCATATTTTCTGTTGTGTTTACGGCCTACATTTTGTGGAATGTGCTTAAGAACCTGCGAAAAGTGATTAGCATATTTCTGCAAAGCAGGCCAGAGGGCATTAGCGTTAACAGCATTCAACAGCAGCTGGCCCAGGTTAATCATGTATGTGATGTGCATGATGTACATGTTTGGAGTATGGATGGTGAACAAACCATTGCCACCATGCATATTGTAGTACCACAAACCCTTACCCACCAGGAGGTAGCCCAGGTAAAGCTGTTAAGCAAAGAAGCTTTGGGGCAAATGGGCATTCAACACAGCACCATAGAAATTGAGTGTGATGATGAGCAATGCCCTATGTGTAATCTTGAGCATAACCACCAACACCAGCACGAGTAATAGTATTAAGAGGGTAGCAGGCTTATTTTGCCTGAAGGGCAGCAATAGATTCTTCATGGTGCTGCAAAAACAGCAAAGTGTTTTGTAGCATGAGCTCACTGGCGGTGGTATCCTGGCGGTCGTTTAACAAAATAGCCACCACATTGGCCACAGTTTGGCTTATTGACTGGCCCTGCTGGGCAGCCAGTCGCTCAACCACCTGTGCTACCAACTCGGGCGTGAGCTCATCAGCGGCAGGCTCATCTGTACTTGCCCCGGCACTGGCCGTTTCAACATTAACCAACTGGTTGGGCTGCTGCTTTAAAAACTGATCTAGATCTTTCAGAGTGCTTTTACCTTTTTTTGCCATACCTATTACAATGCCATATGTGTTTTGTAAATATAACGGTTTATTCATTGTTGGGGGCACCGCCCAGCAACGAAATAATTTCTTTGGTAACGGGCAGGTACCCCTTTTCGGGTAAAATAGTACTGTAGTTGGCAAAGGCATTTTTTTGAGGCACCATTTGGCCTAATATATGGGCATCAAGCTCTTTAAGGGCATTTTGTATAGTAGCAGGCCTGGTTGAAGTATGAATGCGGTTGGGTAGCACTAAAATTTTCAGGTCAGTGTTCAGTTCCAGGGCAGGCTTTAAATCCTGAATGGTTTGGTAGGTTACCAGGGTATCGTTTTGTGTAAGGCTGGTGGGTACTATAATGGCATGGCTGGCCACGGCCAACCGTTTAATTTCTTCGTCAGTAGTTTTGCCGGCGCTATCTACCAGAATAAAATCAAGGCTTTGTTGCTTTAACGTATCCAGGTCGGCCATAATGCTGGCCGGGGTAGAGCCCAGTATTTTAAAAATTGAAGCGTCTTTGGCATTGGTCTGGTACAACTCCATTGAGCGCAGGGTACTTAGCGTATAATTGGTGTCTGTTTCAACTACAGTAAGCTTGTGCCCCAGGCTGTACATCATAGTGGCCAGGTTAATGGCCGAGGTGGTTTTACCAATGCCACCCTTGCGGCTAATAAAAGAGATGATTTTTGTCATAAGCTAAAAATTAGCGCCTCTGTTGTACTGTATTTGCTAATTTATAAAAATATCAGTATTACCAGCCCATTGTGGCACTTTTAGCTGTTTTTATACCTTCTTGTTAAGCAGCAAGGGCTGCCTATATTTGTGCCTGAATACTTACAAGCCCTATGTCAATAAACCAACAACCCATACTTGAAGCCTTAAAAAACCGGCGGTCTATATACCCAAACATGTATGCCAGCCGGCCCATTGAGCAAGAAGTAATTGAAAGCATACTAGAAAGCGCCAACTGGGCACCTACCCATAAACTAACAGAACCCTGGCGCTTTATGGTATTTCATGGCCAGGGGCTGCAGCGGCTGGCACAGTTTCAGGCCAATTTGTACAAGCAGGTGCAAACTGAAGCTGGTAACTATAAAGAAGAGCAATACCAGAAGTTGTTAAACAAGCCATTATTGGCCTCGCACATCATAGCCATAGGTATGAAGCGCGATGAAAAGGCGCGTGTACCTGAAATTGAAGAAATATCGGCTGTGGCATGCGCAGTGCAAAACATGTACCTGGCAGCCAACGCCCAGGGGGTGGGTTGCTACTGGGGCACTGGTGGGGTTACTTATTACCCCGAGGCCAAATCGTTTTTTGGGTTGGCCCCAGAAGATAAACTCATGGGCTTTATGTATATGGGTTACCTCAAAAATGATCATTGGCCTGAAGGCAAGCGGCAACCCATAGCGCCCAAAGTTACCTGGGTAAACGAATAGCTACGCCTGGCTACAACACCTGCTGGTACTGTAGCACCTCATCAAGTACTTCACGGTTGTTAACCAACCGTGGCACTTTATTTTGGCCGCCCAGCTTACCTTTTTTCTTGAGCCAGGCATGAAAGGTGCCTATTGGTAGGGCATGTACCTTGGGTGGTAACAAAGCCAGGCTGCGGTGGCGCTTGGCGCCATAATCAGAGTTGACTTCTATAAGTGTTTGGTCAAGTACCTGCACAAAAGTAGCCATATCATTGGGTAGCTCTGTAAACTCAACTGCCCACTCGTGGCCCCCCCTATGTGTGCCGTCGAGGTACACTGGCCCGGCCGTGTAATTGTCAATGGCAGCACCCGTGGCTGCACAGGCGGCAGCTATACCACGCTCGGCATTTTCAATCACCAGCTCTTCGCCAAAAGCATTAATAAAATGTTTGGTGCGGCCGGTAATCTTAATTCTGAAAGGTTTCAGGCTGGTAAAGCGCACCGTATCGCCAATCTTATAGCGCCAAAGGCCTGCATTGGTGCTAATCACCATAGCGTAATTCTTGCCCAGCTCCACCTCATCAAGCCCCACGGTAGGTGGGTTATCGTCATTGGCATGCTCAAGAGGTATAAACTCATAAAAAATACCATAGTCAAGCATAAGCAGCATATCACCAGGGGTGGTTTGGTCTTGCAGGCCAAAAAAGCCTTCAGAGGCATTATACGTTTCAAAATACCTGATGCCTGGGGTGCCAATAAGCTTTTCAAAAACAGGGCGGTAAGGCTCAAAGGCTACAGCGCCATGGTAAAACACCTCTAAATTGGGCCATACCTCTTTAATACTGGTTTTGCCCATTTTTTCAAGTATGCGCTGTAGCAGCACAATGGTCCAGGTGGGCACGCCAGCAATATTGGTTACGTTTTGGCGCATCGTTACCTCGGCCATACGGGCTATCTTCTCTTCCCACTCTTCCATCAGGGCTACCTCCATCTGTGGCGTACGAAACAGCTGTACCCACAACGGCAGGTTTTTAATAATTACGGCAGAAACATCGCCATAATACGTTTCAGTATCGCCACTTTTAAGGTTGAGGCGGTGGCTGCCACCAATGGCCAGGTGGCGGCCGGTAAGCAGGCCGGCGTTTTCATAATTATTAATATACAGGGCCAGCATATCTTTGCCACCCTTAAAGTGGCAGTCTTTCAGGGCCTCTTTGGTAACAGGTATGAACTTACTGCGGGCATTAGTGGTGCCGCTGCTTTTGGCAAACCACTGCACCGGGGTGGGCCAGAGCAACTTCTGTTCGCCATTGAGCAAGCGCTCTATGTACGGGTACAGCTGCTCGTAGGTATAAATGGGTACCTGGTTGCGGTAGTGCTGTACCGTCTTGATATCTTTAAAACCATAGCGCCGGCCAAACTCTGTGTTTTTGCCTTGCTGCACCAGCATCCGCATCAGGTCTTGTTGCACCTCATGCGGATGATCCATAAAGAAGCGAATGCGGTTAAGCCGCCCCTTCATGATGATGTTAAACAAAGCATTGCCCAGCCGGTTCATCTCTGCTGCTTAAATTTTGCGCTTCAACTCAAAATGCTTACCCAGGTATACCCGTCGTACCTGTGGGTCGTTGGCCAAATCTTCGGCCGTACCCGCCTTTAACAGTTTACCTTCAAACATCAGGTAGGCCCTGTCAGTAATTGAAAGGGTTTCCTGCACGTTATGGTCGGTAATTAAAATACCTATATTCTTATTCTTAAGCTGCGCTACAATAGTTTGTATCTCTTCAACAGCAATGGGGTCTACCCCGGCAAAAGGCTCATCAAGCAGTACAAACTTAGGGTCAACAGCCAATGCTCTGGCAATTTCAGTACGGCGGCGCTCACCACCAGAGAGCACAATACCCATATTTTTGCGTACGTGCGTCAGGCTAAACTCTTCCAGCAGGGCTTCCATCTTAGCCTTTTGCTCTTTGCGCGTTAAGCTGGTCATTTCAAGCACTGCCATCAGGTTTTCTTCAACAGTAAGCTTTCTGAAAACGGAAGGCTCTTGCGCCAAATAGCCAATCCCCTGTTTGGCCCTGCGGTACATGGGCATTGGCGTTATATTTTCATCATCAAGAAAAATCTCGCCTTCATTGGGTTTTATCAGGCCCACAATCATATAAAACGAAGTGGTTTTACCTGCCCCGTTTGGCCCTAACAACCCCACAATTTCACCTTGCGATACCTCTAACGACACGTGGTTAACCACCGTGCGGCGCTTATACTTCTTAACCAGGTCTTTAGCAATTAACTTCATAGCTTTAGATTTACTTAAGGCTTAAGCCGCACAAAATTCACACCAAATCTGCTAAACATCAAACTTAATGTCTTTGATATTCAATTGTAGGTACCTGTTGCCCATGTAATTGTTCTCTTCTACCGTATAGGCCATATGAAAACGCATGCCACTGCTTATCATTTCGTAATAAGGCGCCATACCAAAACCAATTGCCTGCATGGTTGAGGCATTGTTTTCTTGTTTAACGCTCATTTTTACATGTGCGTTTTTTAACAGGCGCGGGGCAGGGTAATTGGCCGCATACACCCGTTCAGTAACAAACACAGGTTTTTGATTACCGGGCCCAAATGGGCCCATTTGCTGCAATATAGAATAAAACTTTTCTGTTATGACATCAAAATCAATGCTCAGATCAATTTCAAGCTGCGGTATAAGCTGTTCTTGGGTAATTGTGCTGGCCACCACGGCCTCAAACTTTTCTTTAAAAGGCTCGATCTTATCTATATCCATAGTAAGGCCGGCAGCATAACTGTGCCCACCAAACTGGTCAAGGTACTCAGCGCATTGCGAAATAGCATCGTACACATCAAAACCATCAACCGAGCGGGCCGAGCCTGTGGCTTTATTATTGCTTTCAGTTAAAATAATGGTAGGCCGGTAATACTTTTCAATACAGCGCGAGGCTACAATACCAATAACCCCCTTGTGCCAGTCTTCCTTATACAACACCGTGGTTGATGGTGCCCTATTGTCATTTTCACCAAGGGCAATCAGCTCAAGGGCCTCTTGCGTAATATTATTATCAAAATCACGGCGCATAACGTTTTTACTCTCTACGTTGCGCGCATAATCTATGGCTTCTTCCTTGCTTTGGCTTAACAGCAGGTTTACGGCAGTATTGGCATGGGCTACACGCCCGGCAGCATTAATGCGGGGGCCAATACCAAACACAATGGCCGAAATAGTGACATCGTTCTTAAGCCCTGCCACCTCTTTGAGTGCCTCCATGCCGTTGCTGGGCTTGTCGTTCAGCATCTTCAGGCCATAATAGGCCAGTATCCGGTTTTCGCCATCAACAGGCACAATATCAGAGGCAATACTTACTGCAATCAGGTCAAGGTAGCTGTACAGCAGCGCTGGGTCTATGGCGCGCTTAATACAAAAAGCCTGCAACAGCTTAAAGCCCACACCGCAACCTGTTAACTCTTTGTAGGGGTAGGGGCAGTTTTCCTGCTTGGGGTCAAGTATGGCATTAGCCTGCGGCAGGTCATCGCCAGGGCGGTGGTGGTCACAAATAATAAAATCTAACCCCTTAGAGGCGGCCCGGTTAACTTTACTGACGGCCTTAATACCGCAATCAAGCGTAACCACCAGGCTGTAGCCGTTGTCAAACGCATGCCTGATGCCCTCTTCAGATATACCGTACCCTTCTTTATATCGGTCAGGTATATAAAAATTAACCTTTGGGTGGTACTGCCTCAAAAAGCCATAAAACAACGCAACGGCCGTGGTGCCATCAACGTCATAATCGCCATAAACCAGTATTTTCTCTTCGCGTTCAAGGGCCAGCTCCAGCCGCTCAACAGCGGTGGCCATATTCAACATCAGGTAGGGGTCGTGCAGATGTGCTAATTCAGGCCTGAAAAATAACTTGGCCTCATCAAAATTTTGGATGTTACGCTGCACCAGCAGGCCTGACAGCACAGCGTTTACATTGATTTGTTCGGAGAGTTTGCTTACATCTTCTTGCTCAGGAACCGACTTATATACCCACCTTTTCTCCATGAAGCAAAATAACTAAGAAAGCAGCAAAGTTAAAATACAAAAAAAATGGTATTGCTTAGCTGCGGCCATAAAAAAGGCGGCAACCCAAAGGCTGCCGCCACAAAGTATCAATTAATAGTAATTTTTACCGCGGTTTAAATAATGCCCTCAAGCACATCTTTAATAGGCACACGCGTACCGTCTTTATAAGAAACAATCCAGGCATCTTTCACACCCATTTGGCGTAATGACTTTTTAAACTTATCAGCCTCCCAATAATCGCGAAAAACACCAATGGTATACTTATTAATGTTGCCATCAGCATCTACACCAAAGTTTTTCTGGCCTTTGTATTGTGACAGGTCGTTTTTCTTAAACGCGCCTATTTGAACTTTAAATACAATGCCTTTCTCATTGGCTGGGTCAGTAGGCATGGGCCTTACTGGCCTTTTAGGCTGGCTGCCACCGCCACCGGCAATGGTTTTGCGGGCTGTGGCCAGGTCGGTCTTTAAGCCTTCGTTTTCATCTTGCAGCTCTGAAATACGTGTATCTTTTTCACCAATGCGGGTTTGCAGGCTTTTTACCTGATTATTTAGGCTACTTACCTGACTTTTCATTGAGTTGTTTTCCTCAAGAATCTTCTTCAGCTTCTCGGGGTTTGACTTGAATTGCTTCAGTTTATTCTTCAGCTCTTTCTTTTCTTTTTTAGATAGCTGGGCATGAGCCGCAGGCACCACCGCAAATGAAAAAAGAAGGAACACTGATAAGATAAAAAGCTTTTTCATTGTATTCTGTATTTCCGCGTTTCTATTCTAATCCTAGTTTTAGCAATACATTGGGCTGCCTCGTAAATGTCATAAGCATGCCAAAAATGCAGTTGAGCTAAAAGTACAAAATTAATATGATAAAACCATGCAGCAGCTCATTGCAGCTTTATAAAGTACATAATAATCATAAAAACTACGTAAGCTGCTGCCAGGCATTGCCTTGTAATAATACAACTGCTTAGTCCAGGCTGCCAATCATTTTCTCTGGCCTTACCCAGGCATCAAACTGCGCTTCGGTTAAATACTCAAGGGCCAGGGCGGCTTCTTTCAGAGTAGTGCCATCGTTGTAAGCCTTTTTAGCAATCTCGGCAGCTTTGTAGTACCCTATATGTGTATTCAGTGCCGTAACCAGCATTAACGACTTATTGAGCTTGTCTTGAATAACCTCATGGTTGGGCTCAATGCCTTGCACACAATGCCTGTCAAACGAGTCGCACGCATCGCCCAGCAGCTGGGCCGCGGTTAACAGGTTGTATATCATCATGGGTTTAAACACATTCAACTCAAAGTGGCCGTTCATGCCACCCACGCTAACGGCGGTATCTAACCCAATTACCTGTGCACACACCATGGTCAAGGCCTCACACTGGGTAGGGTTTACCTTGCCCGGCATAATTGACGAGCCCGGCTCGTTGGCAGGAATAATAATTTCACCAATACCGCTGCGTGGCCCTGACGATAACATTCTAATGTCATTGCCAATTTTCATCAGGCTTACAGCCAGCTGCTTCAGCGCCCCTGAGCTTTCAACAATGGCATCATGGGCGGCCAGGGCTTCAAACTTGTTTTCGGCCGTTATAAAAGGCAGCCCGGTTAACTCAGCAATTTTCTCAGCCACCTTAGCAGCATACCCTTTGGGTGTATTTAAGCCAGTGCCTACGGCAGTGCCGCCTAAGGCCAGCTCTGCCAGGTGGGGCAGTGTGTTATGCAATGCCCGCAGGCCATGGTCAAGCTGTGAGGCATAGCCCGAAAACTCATGCCCCAATGTTAATGGCGTGGCGTCCATAAAGTGGGTGCGCCCAATCTTCACCACATCAGCAAAAGCTTCGGCCTTGGCCACAAGCGTGGCATGCAGTTGCTTTATTTTTGGTATAGTTTGCTCAATCAGGTACTTATAGCCTGCAATGTGCATGGCCGTAGGGAAGGTATCGTTGCTTGACTGCGACTTGTTTACATCGTCATTAGGGTGCAGGGCCTTTTCCTTATCTGTCAGGCTGCCCCCATTCAATACATGGCCCCGGTTGGCCACAACCTCATTGGCATTCATATTGCTTTGCGTGCCTGAACCCGTTTGCCATACCACCAGTGGAAACTGATCGTCAAGTTGCCCGCTGGTAATTTCGTCGCAAACACGGGCAATCAAATCGGCCTTCTCTTGTGGCATTACACCAAGCTCAGCATTGGTCAATGCAGCTGCCTTCTTCAAATACCCAAAAGCGTGAATCACCTCTGCAGGCATGCGGTTGCGCTCACCCCCAATGGTAAAATTATGGGTTGAACGTTGCGTTTGCGCACCCCAATATTTATCTGCGGGTACCTCTATAGTACCCATTGTGTCTTTTTCAATACGAAAGCTCATGGCTAATAATTTGGATTCAATGCTTGTATCAAGTGTTTTTAACAGCGGCAAAGTTAAATAATAATCGTTTGTTCACATACACACAGTACCTGTACAATTGGCCACAATTACACCTGTGGCAAAGCAATGGCAAGGCAGTAACAACAGCAGGCCACCTACAAAAGAACTACCCAAAAAGTACTATTGATATTTGGAATTGTCATATAATTTACTGATTATTGTAATGATCTAAGAAATTATAGAAGTATTGAGTCATCAATAAACAGATAGAGAACAGAATTGAATTATTTCAGACATAAGCTATATCCGAACTTGATCCAGGCAGCATTCATAATAGTAATGGCTGTCATTTGTTTAGTTCAACACCTCTTGTGAGTAACTATCCTTCAGGATACAGATAAACATTTTAATTAATCACCAGGTGTATGATTTTAAAGAAGGCCATGTTGGGGGGCCTTCTTTTTTTGTTTTAGCCCAGAAAGCACTTTTGATAAAAATCATACAAGGCAATGCCCATACATACCGAAATATTAAGCGAGTGCTTGGTGCCATACTGGGGTATTTCTAAGCATTGACTGGCAGCAGCCATCACAGCATCGCTCACCCCGCTTACCTCATTGCCAAATACGTAAGCATACCTTTTACCGGGTTGTGGTTTAAACTGGTGCATGGGCGTGCTGCCTTGGGCCTGCTCAATAGGCACCACTACATAGCCTTGTTGTTGCAGGCTTTGCACCAAAGCACCTGCATCTGGCTGGTACTGCCATGCCACCGTTTCTGTAGCGCCCAGTGCTGTTTTTTGTATTTCGCGGTGGGGGGGCTGGGCAGTAATGCCACACAAATAAATCTTTTCAACCAAAAACGCATCGGCCGTTCTAAAAGCAGAGCCAACATTGTTCATGCTGCGTACATTATCTAACACTACCACCAGTGGGGTTTTGCTTGTGGCTTTAAATTCTTCAGGGCTAATTCTGTTTAGGGCGTCTGTGCTAAGTTTTTTCATTGCCTCTGGCCAATAAGTGGTTGTTTAATTGTTTATTATTGTCGTTGCTGGTGTAAACACAGGCTTTACTGTTAGGCCAGCATTGTGCCAAAATTAGCAATTACTAAACACCAAAGGCAAAAACTACGCCTGCGGCGGCCACAAGGCGGTGCCGCCACAAACAAACCTTTACAGCAACTATGGCCAGGAAAGTGAAAAAGCAAGGTGCCACAAAGGAGCAGCAGCCCAAAGAAACCCCTTTAATGAAGCAGTACAACCAGATTAAAAGCAGGCACCCTGGTGCCCTGCTGCTGTTTAGGGTGGGCGATTTTTACGAAACTTTTGGTGATGATGCCGTAGCCGCGGCAGGCATTTTAGATATTGTGTTAACCAAACGCGCCAATGGCTCTGCCTCTGAAATTGCCCTGGCGGGCTTTCCGCACCACGCCCTTGACAACTACCTGCCGCGCCTGGTAAAAGCCGGCCAGCGGGTGGCCATTTGCGACCAGCTGGAAGACCCACGTGCTGCCAAAGGCATTGTGAAACGCGGCGTGACTGAGCTGGTAACACCAGGCCTCTCTTTTAACGACAATGTGCTTGACCAGAAAACCAATAATTACCTGGCCTCGGTATTTTCTGAGAAAGACAGCTGCGGCGTTGCCTTTTTAGACCTGAGCACTGGCGAGTTTTTAACGGCACAGGGTACCCTTGACTATACTGATAAACTGCTGCAGAGCTTTAGGCCCTCAGAGGTAATATACAGCAAAGCCAACCGCCAGCCTTTTGACAACCTGCTGGCAGATGATTACAATACCTACCGCCTTGACGACTGGGTGTATGCCCACGACTATGCTTATGAGCAGCTAACCGGCCACTTCAACACCAGCAACATGAAAGGTTTTGGTATTG
>CAZXTW010000038.1:0-17264 GCA_964643525.1 uncultured Roseivirgaceae bacterium | reverse complement strand
GCCGACCATGCCCTGGTAGGCACTGACTTTGGGCTGGCCAGCATTGCCAACGGCCAGGTAACCCGCCTGCCCCTGGGGCAGGGGCCACAGATAAACCGCGTACGTGATATAATGAGAGATGGGCAGGGCCGGCTGTGGCTGTGTACTTATGGTGGCCTGTTGCAGTACAATAACGGCACGGTGGTGCAGCGCTATGGTGCCGAACAGGGCCTGAGCAGCAACCGGGTACGTACCATTACTGAAGATGCCCAGGGCCGCCTATGGGTAGGTACAGGCAATGGCCTGAACCGCATTGACAACGGGGCCGTACGTGTGTATACCAAGGCCGATGGGCTGAATAACCAGTTTATATTATCAGTACTGACCGACAGTAAGGGGCAGTTATGGATAGGCACCAACGGTGGGGGGCTGCACCTGTACCATAATGACGATACCTTTACCAGCATGACTGAAGCGCAGGGCCTGGCAGGTAATGTGGTGTTCAGAATGTTTGAAGATGTGAACGGCAATTTGTGGATGGGCACCTCTAACGGGCTAACCATGTACCATGAAGGCAGGCTGTACAGCACCCTGGATGAACAGGGGTGGCTGGGTAATTCAATTTTTGACCTGAAGGCTGATAAAGACCAGCAGTTGTGGATGGCTACCGACAAAGGGGTGCTGCACGCCCCGCTTGACTCGCTCACGATGTTGTTTACCGGTAAGGTTGCCCACGTCAATTCATTGCGCCTGTATACTAAAACCGATGGCATACGCAGCAATGGTGCTACCGGCAACGGTGCCATGAGTGTAGATGCCCAGGGCCGGCTATGGGTGCCCACCCTGCAGGGGGTTACTGTGGTAGACCCTGCCAATATTACCATTAATACGGTAGCCCCTGACTTGTTGATTGAGGAGGTAGTGGTAGATAACGCCGCAGTGACCAGTGGCCACCACCTGGTGCTACAGCCCGGCAGGCACCGCCTGGAGGTACATTATATTGGGCTGTGCTTTTATGCGCCAGAGCAGGTGCGGTACCGGTACAGAATGATTGGCTTTGATGACAACTGGTACGATGCCGGGATGGCACGCACCGCTTTTTATACCAGCCTGCCGCCCGGCGATTACACCTTTCAGGTGATGGCTGCCAATAGCGATGGCATATGGAGCAAGCCCTATACTGCATTTACCTTAAGGCAGAATGCCCATTTTTACCAGACTACCTTCTTTTTTATGGCCATTACGGTGGTAGTGCTGCTGCTGTTCTGGCTGGCCTATTACATTCGGTTGCGCGCGCTTGGCCGCCGCAATGAGGAGCTGGCCAACCTGGTAAACCAAAGAACCAGCGACATTAACAACCAGAATGAAAAGCTGAAAGAGCTAAACGCCATTAAAGACAAGCTGTTTTCAATTATTTCGCACGATTTGCGCAGCCCATTGAATACGCTGGAGGGTACGTTGCAGTTGCTGGCTTCTGGCATGCTTAGTAAAGATGAACTGACCAAAATAGCCAGTGAACTGGGCTGGCAGGTGCATGGCCTGAAGGGCCTGCTTGAAAACCTGCTGAAGTGGTCAAAATCACAAATGCAGGGTATTAAGGTAAACGCCCGCAGTATGGCCATAGCCCCTGTGATTGATGAGCTGGTTGAGCTGTTTGAGCCAACCGCCGCCAAAAAGCAAATTACCATACGCAACCAGGTGGCCCCAGAGGCACAGGTATTTGCCGACCATGATATGGTGAAGCTGATATTCCGTAACCTGATTAGTAATGCCCTGAAGTTTACCAGTAAAGACGGCCAGATTGTGGTAAGCGCCTACGAAACCCCTGAGGCAGTAGAGTTTTGGGTGAGCGATACGGGTATTGGCATTGCACCTGATGTGCTGGAAAAACTATTTCAGATAGAGTACCACGTATCTACCAGGGGTACTGCCAAAGAGGTGGGTACCGGCTTGGGCCTGTTGTTATGTAAAGAGTTTGTTGAAAAGAACAAAGGCCGCATTTGGGCAGAGAGTGAAAACACCCAGGGGGCAGTATTTAAAGTATCACTGCCCAAAAGCGGTAAGACACAGGTAGTAAAAACACCTGCAATGGTATCATAACTACGCCTGGCCAAAAGGGCTGTCAGGAGCCCTCATTGTCAGAAAAGTTTTCTTTGCGCTTAAAACGGCCGCTTTTGTTGTAGTACTGCCACTGGCCTACGGGCTGCCCGTTGCTGTAGCTGCCAGTTGATAACCTTTTGCCATTTTCATGAAAAAACACCCATTGGCCATTGCGCTGGTTGTTGCTCATTTTACCTTCGGCAGCCAGCAGGCCATTGTTGTGGTACAGTTTACAGGTACCATTGGCCAGCCCTTTTTCATAAAAGCACTCGCTTTCCAGCTGGCCGTTGTCAAGGTAAGTATACAGCAGGCCATTGCCTTTGTTAAGGGTGCCCCCCTGTAAGGTATCGCCCTGAGGGCTTAAAAACGGGCCTGCCTCTGCCAGGCGGCCGTTAACCCAGGTTTCTTCATGCTTTAGGTTGCCATTGCTGTAAAAGTAGCCCCATAGGCCATTTTTTTGCCCCTTTACGTAGCTGCCAATGGCTTTGAGGTAGCCGCTGCTTTCGTGGTAGTAATACCACTGGTCATGCTCCTGGCCATTGATAAACTGGCCCTCTGCGGTAAGTACCCCTGTTTCATTAAAGTACTTCCATAACTCAGAACGAAGCCCCCCGGTGTAATACCCCATACTGTACACCTGGCCGTTTTCATAGTAGCTGGTCCACAGGCCAGAATGCAGCCCGCCAGCAAACTGCCCTTTAACGCTGGCCTGGCCATTGCTGTAATACTCGGCATACAGGCTATCTTCTTCGCCAAACTTAAAGTACATTTCTTTTTTAACCTTACGGTTGGGGTGGTATTCCTTCCAGGTGCCGCTGGGCAGGTCGTTGGCATATTGCTCTTCTTTGGCCAGGCGGCCATTGTCGTGGTAGTAGCTCCAGGTACCGCTGCGTTGGCCGTTGTGGTAGCTCTCTTGCGCTGCTTTGCGGCCAAACTCGTCATAGGCATACCAGGTGCTGTCTTGCTTGCCCTTTACAAAATAACCACGGCGGGCCAGGGTGCCATTGGGGTGGTATTCGCGCAGCAAGCCATTTGGTTGCCCATTTTTATAGGTGCTTAGCACCACGGGGTAACCGTCAGCATCATACTCTTCATAAATGCCGTGCAGCAGGTCATTTTTATATTCAGACTTGACAAACACCAGGCCGTTGTCATGAAAAATATTCCATGGGCCTGTTTTTTTGCCGCTGTCATAATAGCCAGCTACCTCAGTGGCGCCATTATAAAAATAGCGCTTGTAGCGGCCATCGGGCAGGCTGTCTTTCAGTTGCACCTCTTCAGCTACGCGCTGCAGGTTGTGGTAGCGTTTAAACTGTCCGTTGGGCCTGCCTTTTTCGTATTCAACTGAGTAGGTAATTTGCTGGTCTGTATAATAGCGCCACTCGCCCCACTTTACATCAGCCACATAGGTGCCTTTGGCCTGCAGGCCGCCTTTGGTATCATAAAAGCTCCAGATACCACTTTTCTGGTCGGCTTCTGTAGTGCCTTCGGCCCGTAGGGTGCTATCGGGGTAATACAACTTTGTTTGAATTTGCCTGCCGTAACTAATGTGGGTAGCGGTTAAGAACAGCAGCAAAATGAGCATACTGGGTTTAATCATACTGTTGGTGCGTTACTGCGGTGTTTCGTTTTACTAATCAATGGGTAGTTACCTTAAGCACAACAAAAATAGTTCCAAAGTAGTGGCAGCAAAGGGGGCAAGTTGCTGGTATTGTGCTATGGGCAGTTGTTTGCTCAGTTTTACAAAGGGGTGTTGCTGTAGCAGGGCCAGCACTTTTTGCTGGGGTAGCTGGTCAATGGGCAGGTAGTTATTGGGGGTGTAGGTGTATTGCCAGGGGGTGTCGTGGCAGCCAATGTACAGCTGCTGCCCGTACAGTTGGTTAATATTACCTATCAAGGCAGGGCGTAGCCGGGCCAGCTCGTTGCCCTGCAGGTGCAGGGTGGCGCTAAAAAAGCCACCCCACCAAAACATGGTGCGGTAGGCAAACACCTCATTGCCTTTGAACTTACGCGGAAAGTCAAGAATCATGTAAGGCAGCTGCTGGTAGTTTTCACCCCGCGACAACTTGCCCGAAATAGCCAGGGCATCAGCAGGTACCCCGGTATTTTGAGCTGAATTGAGTACGGCTTGAATGCTGGCTTCTGCCTGCCCAAACAATGCCTGTAGCTTGTCTGCTATGCGGTGCTTGGCCAGTAAAAACTGTGTGTCTTGAACAAATTGCAGTTCGGCCGTGCTTAGGGTGGTTTGGTGGGGCTCCTGGCTGTTGGCCATTAGGCTACTGGTCTGGTTTTTGAATTACCTTAATAACCAGCTCGTGGGCATCGCCGTCAGCATCTTTCAGCATAAAGCGCACCAGCGGGTTATCTTTTTCTATGTGGTTGTCAATATGGGTAATGGTTTGGCCTGCAAGCTGTTGCTCTAGCTGGCCTTTCAGTGCTGCAAGCGCCCTGGCAAAAGCAACCTCTAAATCACTGGGGTTATACTTTGTGGTTTTCATTAAATACAGGTGTTAGTGCTGCATCTAATATACACAAATGCCGGTAAATGTACCCTGTTGCCTGTTGGTTTGAGGCTTGTGTTGGGGGCTGGTTAAAGCCTGATCAGGGCCGATGCCCATGTAAAGCCACTGCCAAAGGCAGCCATACACAGCAAATCGCCCTGTTGCAGCCTTTTGTTTTCAATGGCTTCGCTCATGGCTATTGGTATGGAGGCGGCGGTAGTGTTGCCGTAGTGCATAATGTTGTTAAACACCTTGCTGTCGGGCATTTCAAGCTTGCTTTGTAAAAACTTGCTTATGCGCAGGTTGGCCTGGTGGGGTATGAGCAGGTCAATATCTTCTTTGGTAAGGCCGTTGGTGTCGAGCGCTTCCATAATAACTTCATAAAAGCGTTGCACGGCATGCTTAAATACGCCGTTGCCGTTCATATATACGTTAAACGTATTGCCTTGAATTAACTCTTCGCTAAGGCGTACCTTACGGCTGCTGCCGGGGTCTTTCACATACAGCTCTTCGGCATAGCGGCCGTCGGCATGCAGGTGGGTTGAAAGTACTCCCAGGGGTTTGCCTGCTTCGTTGGTGGTCTGGTCGCTGGCCTGTAGTATCACGGCCCCGGCGCCATCGGCAAAAATCACATTGGTGGCCCTGCCGTTGGTAGTCATATCAAGGGCGCTGCTCTGTATTTCGGCCCCAATTACCAGCACGGTTTTGTACATACCCGTTTTAATGAACTGATCGGCCACAGACATGCCATAAATAAAGCCCGAACAGGCATTGCGCAGGTCAATGGCGCCAATACCCTCAAGGCCCAGTTCACGCTGCAACAACACGCCAGAGCCGGGAAAGAAATAATCAGGGGTAATGGTGGCAAATACGATGAAGTCTATTTCTTGAACGTTCATACCGGCGCGGTCAAGCGCCATGCGGCTGGCACTGGCGGCCATGCTGGCTACGGTATCTGTATCAGGGTTAAAAAATCGGCGTTCTCTAATTCCGGTACGTTCTCTAATCCATTCGTCTGAGGTGTCAATTATCTGCGTCAAGTCATGGTTGGTGACCACGTTTTCTGGCACGTAGTGACCAACACCTCTTATATGTGAGCGCTTCATCGAATCAATTCTTGGGTTAGTAGTGAAAACTAAATAACAATTTATTAACCTGAGATGGGCGCAAAAGTAAGGTAAAATTATTAAAACCTGTTTGGCTGTTGCTGTTTTTATTGGGGCGGTTGTTGCCGGCCTGACTAATTAAATAAGGTGTAATTGCCGTGCTGATCGGCCGGTGGGGTGTGCTTTACCAGCTCTGGGTAATCATTGGCGGGGGTGTTTACGCTTGGTGATACGGTGTAGTAGTCCATATCATTGGCTGGGTAAGGTTTGAGCAGGTCAAGCAGTTCGGCTTCGCTGGTGGCATCGTCAAGCCACTTCTGTTCAGCTTCCTGGGGCAGAATCACAGGCATGCGGTCGTGTATGGCATGCACCAGGTTATTGGCGGCTGTGGTCACAATGGTAAAGGTATGGGCCACATTGTCTTTTTCATCTTCAAACTCTTCCCACAGGCCGGCAAAAGCAAATGGCTCAGTATTTTTGAGCAGTATGCGGTAGGGCACCTTTTGCTTTTTGCCCAGGTTTTTCCATTCGTAAAAGCCATCGGCCGGTATAAGGCAGCGCCTTTGTTTAAAGGCATTTTTGAACGATACCTTTTCGGTAATGGTTTCAGCACGGGCATTGATGAGCTTATTGCTAATGTTTTTATTTTTTGACCACCGGGGTATCATGCCCCAGTAAAAAAATGAAAAGCCCTGGGTGTTTTGGTTGGTAATAATGGGCAACAGCTGCGTTGGTGCCGCATTATAACGTGGTTTAAAGTGCGCTGTTGCGTCAATATCAAACCGTTTTTCAATTACCTTAATATCTGCCGTGAGGGTGTACCTGCCACACATACCGCTTGTTATAGTCTGCTTTGAATGAATATACTCTCTATTGGCCTGCACCAGCATGGGCGCAGGCATAAGCGAATATAAGCGGTTTTTTTGGCTGTATCAAAGCCTGGCGGTCAATAAGCGGTTTCTAGGCTGTTTCCTGGTGGTTGCCGGGTCTTCTGCGCCTTCTGCTGCCGCCCATGCCTTCAAGCTTTAAATCATAGTGCACCTCCAGGGCCTCTTCGCGGCGCAGGCGCTGGCCGTTGGGTTTGAGCTGCTGCTTACTTTCAATGGCCTGGCTGGCGGTATCGGGTGGCAGGGGGTAGGCGTTCAGCAGCTTTTGTGGGTAGGCAGTGCGCAGCATGGCGCTAATATCACGGTAAGCCACCTGTTGCTGTAGCCATACCTTTTCCTGGCTGCGGTGCAAAATAAGGGGCATGGTGCTCAGGCCCATTTGCTGGTACAGGGGGCTGGCGGGCTGGCCTATGATGGTGGCCTGTAACAGCAGCTGCCCATCGGGACCAGCCACCAGTTGCCATACCCCGCCTACCGAAAAAAAGGCCTGCCCCGGGGCATACAGCAGGTAGGGCTGCGCCAGCCCGTGGCCGCTCCACACCATTAGGCAGTTGGCCGGAAACAGGCACCGCTTTTCCATCAGGGCCTGGTGCAGCACCATGCCTGTTTTGCGTGAAAAGCTGGCCGAGTTGAAGTAGTTTAAAAAGTGTACGGCATCAATATGATCGTCAGGGTTACGAAAGCCCGCCACATGGTACTGCATAGGGGCGTATTGTATGCTCAGGCTCTCTACATTGGTAATAATATTAGTGTTTGGCTTGGGGTGGGGGGCATTGTGCCCGGTATAGGGGTAGGCAAAGTAGGCATGGTAGCGGTCTTCTACCACAGTTTTTTCTGACAATAAAATGGGGCGTACTTTCATAAACATGAAGGTAGGCCGCATTGTGTATGCCAAACCTTTATGTTTGGTTGTTCATCATTGATGCCTTGTAGCTTTGTGTTTTGCTAAAATATGTGGTAAAACTAACAATATTGGTGTTGTGTGCTGGCCTGGCACACCTTGTGGGGTGGTGGGCTACAAATTTGTTTGGCAGGCAAACGCCAGGGCTCTTGCCTCTGACCAATAGATGCGCCGGCCAGGCGGGGCTTTAAACCGCCAGCGTTGTGAAAAGCCACAGTGCCCGCCATGCTGGGGCAGCTCAACATACACAAAGGGGTGCTGCTTAAACTGTTGTTCAGGAAAGCACTTGTCAGACAAAAAAGGGTCGTTCAGGGCATTAACCAGTAGGGTAGGGCGTTGTATGCCTTCCATAAACTGCAGGGCACTGCATTGGGTGTAATAGTCTAAGGCATCTTTAAAGCCGTGCAGGGTGGCGGTAAAGCGGTTGTCAAACTCTTGCAGTTGGGTAATCTGGTCAATGCCTGTCAGGTCAAACAGGTGCGGCATAAGCTTGGCCTTGTCTTTTACTTTTTGTTTGAGCGAAATTAAAAAGCGTTTGGAATAAAAGCTGGGGCCTGCTTCCTGGATTTGTACCAGGCTGCTGTATAAATCAATAGGTACTGAAAAGGTAATGGCCCTGGTTACGGGCCAGGGCACGGCATTGCCCAGTTCACCCATATATTTTAAAGTCATGTTGCCCCCCAGGCTAAAGCCAACTAAAGTAATATTGGTATAGCCGTGCTGGTGTATGGCGTGGTTTACAACGTGGGCCAGGTCATCAGTGGCGCCGGCATGGTAAAAGCGGGGCTGTTTGTTCATTTCGCCACTACAGCTACGAAAGTTCCATGCCAGTACATCAAAACCGTTGCGGCTAAAGGTGTGTACCATACCCTTAATATAGGGGCGGTGGCTGTCGCCCTCTAACCCATGCGATAGCACAACCAGCCTGCTGTGGCCTGCCTTGAGCCAGTCAAGGTCTAAAAAATCGCCATCGGGGGTGTCAATGCGCTCACGTTGGTAGCCCGGCTTTTGTATTACGCGTGAAATGGCAGGCAGTATGGTTTGCAGGTGCCCGTTAAACTGTAACAGCGGGGGGCTAAACTGGGGGTGTGACACATTAGGCATAACACTGCAAAGGTAATGCGTAAAATACTCGGCATGCACACTTAACAGCAAAAAAATAGGACAAAAAATAAGGGGCATAAAGCCCCTGTAGGTTTGTTTATTCAAAATATCCGGCGGGGTCAACCGGTTGGCCGTCTTTAATTACTTCGTAATGCAGGTGTGGGGCGGTGCTCATGCCTGTATTGCCCGATTGCCCAATTACCTGCCCTTTTTGCACGGTTTGCCCTTCTTTAACCGATACTTCTGACAGGGTAGAGTACAGGGTTACGAAGGCCTCGTCGTGCTGTACTTTAATGTAATTGCCGTAGCCCTCGGCATCGTAAGCTACTTTAATCACTTTGCCTTTGGCTGTGGCTACCACCGGGGTGCCTGTAGGCATGGCAAAGTCAATGCCCCGGTGCAGCACACGTTCTTTAAGAATAGGATGCATGCGTATGCCAAAACCAGAGGTCATTTTATGGTACCTGGCATTTTTAAAGGGGCGTATTGAGGGGGGCTCGCCTGTTAATGGAAAAACCACCATCATAAAAAGCAGGGTGGCCGCTACGGTTACAGAAAGGCTTTTCATGGTCATATGCATTATTTTTTTGAATTGTATGCGCTTTTGGTTGTGCTGTATATGCAACAGGCCCTGTTGCCCAAAGGCCTGCACGGTAGTATGGTAAATAGCCTCAAAGCTTTGGTCAGTAAAGCTGGTGGCCTCAATGGCACAGCATATATGGTCGGTCAGCTCGTCTTTCAGGGCATTGCTGGTAATGCCGCGGCGGGTAAGGTCTTGCTGTATGTGGTTAATCTGGGCGCTGCTTAGCTGTTTCATGGCTGTTAGGGTTTTTTAGGCTCAGTACCGTTGGGGTAAAGCAGGCCCTGCATGACCTGCACAAAGCTGGCAAAGCTTTCTGCCTTTTGGGTGGCCAGGCGTTCGCCTGCGGCCGTAAGCCGGTAATATTTGCGCACCCGCTTGCCAATATGCACCTTTTCAGTAACCAGGCTGCCGCTGGCCTCCAGCTTGTGCAAGGTGGGGTACAAAGCCCCTTCAGTTAACTGAACCTCATTGTGGGTAAGCAACTTTACCTTTTGGGTAATTTCATAGCCATACATTTGGCCATGCTGCTTTAGCAGTTGCAGTACAATGGTTTTAAGGGTGCCTTTAATCAATTCTTGATCTTGCATAAGGCAAATATGCATAAGATAATTAGGTATTACAACAAAAGTTCTTATCCAACGGTATTTTACCGTTTTGGGCGGGTGGTTCAGGCACTTGTTTCGCGAAAAAGACGCAGGCCCAGGCGCAGGCGGTGGTAGGGTATTTGGGCGTTCAGGTAATCATAAAACGGCTTTAACTTATCAGGAAAGCCAATTTTGCTTACAGCAGCACCTATCTGTTCAATTTCCTGGTCGCTCACCAGTTGGTGCAGGTCAACCTCGTGCCCGGTGTCATGCAGCTTTTCAAGGTGCCCATAAATGGTGCCCACTGTGCTGCCTTTGGTGGCGGCTATTTGTTCTGGGGTGTACCCATCAAAATAAAAGGCAAAGGTAAGCGGTATGGTTTCGGTTTTGGGCAGCTTGCCGGTGTTGTGTTGTTGCTCAATAAAATGCAGCATACGTTGTATAAGCTTGTGGCTTATCTGCTTGGCCTTGGTGGTACCAATGCCACTAATGGCGGCAATGCCGGCCTGGTGCAGGGGGCGTGTTTCGGCCAGTTGTTGCAGGCTGGTATCGCTAAGCAGGTTGTGGGGGGCCATATTCTGTGCCCAGGCCTCTTCTTTGCGCCAGGCATACAAATTGTCGTAAAGGCTTTGGCGGTACTGCTCGGCCACCGTTACCTTCTTTTCTGGGGCTGCCTTGTCATTGCGGGTAAATTGCTGTGGCTTGGCCAGGTTAAACTGGGTGCCTACCCCCAGCAGCCTGCGCCCGGCGGGGGTAACCTTCAGGGTGTTGCCGTCGTCATACGCAATTTCAAACAACCCGTGCATAACCATTTGGTGTATGTACTGTAGCCAGTCAGTATAAGGTACGTCGGCCCCGGCGCCGTATGTTTTAATGTGGTGGTAGCCCAGGGCAATAATTTCTTTACGGGCCGAGCCGCGCAACACCTCGGCCAGCATATTTACCCCAACCCGTTGTTTAAGCCGTATGGCGGCCGAAATGGCCTTTTGCACCAGGGTAATGCCGTTAAATGTTTCTGGTGGGTTCAGGCATATATCGCAATTGCCACAGTCTTTTTCAAGCTGTTGGCCAAAGTAGTTCAGCAGTATTTTACGGCGGCATATGCTGGCCTGGGCGTACTGCATCATGCGGTCAAGCTTGGCCAGCATCACCTCGCGCTGGCCGCTGTCGTCAACAAACTTGCGCAGCTGCATCACATCACCATAGCTGTAAAACAGCAGGGTGTGGCTTTTCAGGCCATCGCGCCCGGCCCGGCCTATTTCCTGGTAGTAGTTTTCAATGTTTTTGGGCAGGTTGTAATGCACCACCCACCTGATGTTTGACTTATCAATGCCCATACCAAAAGCAATGGTGGCGCAAATCACCGGTATGCGGTCGGCAATAAAGCCCTCCTGCACCTGGTTGCGCTCTTGCGCGCTCAGGCCGGCATGGTAGGCGGCCGCGGCAATGCCTTCGGTGGTAAGCTTGGCGGCAATCATTTCAGTGGTTTTGCGGCTCAGGCAATACACAATGCCCGGCCAGGTGGGGTTGCGCCGTATTAGCTGCACAATGGTTTCAATGCGTTTATGGGCGGGGCGCACATGCAACGACAGGTTGGGGCGGTTAAAGCCGGTTGATATGCGCCTGGCATGGCCAATGCCCAGCTGCCGGGCAATATCTTCCTGGGTCAGCTTATCGGCCGTGGCAGTAAGGGCCACCACGGGCACCTGGCCAAACTGCTGCTTAAAATAGCTTAGCTGGGTATACTCAGGCCTGAAGTCATGCCCCCAGGCTGATATACAGTGGGCTTCGTCAATAGCAAATAAGTTTACCTGCATATGGCCCAGCAGGTTACGAAAGGCGGTGCTCACGGCCTTTTCTGGCGAGACATACAGCAGCTTCAGCTCGCCATTCATGGCTTGCTGCTCTACCTGCCGTTGGGTCAGCCCATCTTGCGTGCTGTTCAGGTAGGCAGCTGCAATGCCGTTGGCCTTCAGCCCTTCTACCTGGTCTTTCATGAGGGCTATCAATGGCGATACCACAATGCCCAGCCCTGGCTGCACCAGCGCGGGCAGCTGGTAGCACATTGATTTGCCACCGCCGGTGGGCATGATAACTACGGCATCGGTCTTATTGAGCAGGTGCTCAATAACCTCTTCCTGGCGCGGGCGAAACTCAGCATAGCCAAAATAGTGGCGTAGGGCTTGTTGGGCTTTTTCAATCATGAGTAATCAAATCACTAAATAAGCTGCTGTACCAGCTGGGCTGCTTCCTGGGCACAGCCCCAACATATGGTAAAGCCTGAGCCGCCATGGCCATAATTGTGCACAATGCGCTTGTCAGGGTCAAGGCCCAGGCGCACTTCATGGCGGCAGGGCCTGATGCCGGCATAGGTGGTATGCGGGGCAATGCCCTTTAGTTGCGGTACCATTTGGCCACAGCGGGCCAGCAAGGCCTCCACCTCGGTGGGGCTGGGGGTGGGGTCGGGGTTGCCTTCAATTACCGTGCCCCCCATAATCAGGGTGTTGCCACGGGTAAATACATAGGCCAGGCTGTTGGGGCCATTGTCATCTGCCATATACATGGGAGGCAGGCCGGCGGCACTGGCCTGGGCAATATGGCCCTTTACCGGGTACAGGTGTGGGTCATTGGCCAGCTGCTGCGCCCCCAGGCGGTGCAGTTCACTACGGCATCGGCCTGTTGGGCCAGGGCCTCCAGGCTGCCTACCTGCTGCTGCACCAGGGCCACACCAGCATTGTTGAGCTGGTTGGCCAGCGTGGCCAGGTAATGCGGGGCGTCAATAAAAGGCACTTTCAGCACATAGGCACTGCTGTAATCAGGGGGTAGTTCATGGGGCTGGGCATGGCGTATGTAGGGCTGGGGCACCTGGCCGTGCCAGCTGGGCGGCTGGGCCTCGTTAACAGCTTCAAGCTGTAGCAGCTCTACCAGTTGCACCCCGCTGCCGGGCTGGCTGGAGGCTTCAAGGTAATGGTCCAGTGTGGTGCGGCCCCAGGCCATAACCTTTTGTTCTGGGCCGGCATGAAACGGAAACCAGATGGCCGCCGCCTTGTTAGAGGTGGTAGCTGGCGGAAAGTGGGCCGCAAGTACCTTTACTGACACACCCGCCTGGTGCAGTGCCCAGGCACTGCACAACCCAATAATGCCTCCTCCTACAACAATAACCTGTGGCTTCATACAGCGTGCACTTACTAATTACCCCTTAAATTACCATTTGAGTTGCCCTTTAATTTACCCTTAGATTTACCCCTTGCGCATGGCTTTATACTTATTAATTAAAGTATTGGTGCTGGCATCGTGTGTGGTTACGGCAGCTTCACTCTCAAGCTCGGGCAAAATGTTCTTGGCCAGTTGCTTGCCCAGTTCAACCCCCCACTGGTCAAAGCTAAATATGTTCCAGATAACGCCCTGCACAAATATCTTATGCTCGTACATGGCCGTGAGGCTGCCCAAAACATAGGGGGTAACCTTCTTAACCAGAATTGAATTGGTGGGGCGGTTGCCGGTAAATACCCTGAAGGGCAGCAGCTTGTTAATAACGGCGTCATCTTTGCCTGCCGCGCCCATTTCGTCACGTACCTGTGCTTCGGTTTTGCCGTTCATGAGGGCTTCTGTCTGGGCAAAAAAGTTAGCCAGTAGCTTTACATGGTGGTCGCCAATGGGGTTATGGCTTTGGGCTGGCGCAATAAAATCGCACGGTATTAACTTGGTGCCCTGGTGTATCAACTGGTAAAAAGCATGCTGCCCATTGGTGCCAGGCTCACCCCAGATTACAGGGCCGGTCTGGTAGTTCACGGGCTTGCCGTCGCGCCCTACATACTTGCCATTACTTTCCATATTACCCTGCTGAAAGTAGGCCGCAAAGCGGTGCAGGTACTGGTCGTAAGGTAATATGGCCTCTGTTTCAGCACCAAAAAAGTTGCCATACCACAGGCCAATCAAGGCCAGTACCACGGGTATGTTTTCTTCAAGTGGGGCTGTTTTAAAGTGCTGGTCCATGGCGTGGGCCCCTGCCAGCAGGGCCTTGTAGTTGTCAAAGCCTATGGTCAGGGCAATGGGCAGCCCAATGGCCGACCATAACGAGTAGCGGCCGCCCACCCAGTCCCAAAAGCGGAACATGTTTTTGCGCTCTATGCCAAAGTTAATCACAGCCACATGGTTGGTGCTAAGCGCTACAAAGTGCTTGGCCACGTGCTCATCTTCTTCGGCAGTCTGTAAAAACCATGCCCTGGCGGTGTGGGCGTTGGTCATGGTTTCCTGGGTAGTAAACGTTTTTGAGGCTATAACAAAAAGGGTGGTTTCAGGGTTAAGGCCTTTCAATGTTTCGGCCATGTGGGTACCATCTACATTAGATACAAAGTGGGTGTCAATATGCGGCTTTTTATAGGCACGCAATGCCTCAGTAACCATATAGGGCCCCAGGTCAGAGCCACCAATGCCAATATTTACAATATCGGTAATGGCTTTGCCGGTATAGCCTTTCCACTCGCCACTAATTACCCGGTTGCTAAAATCTTCCATTTGTTGCAGCACCTCCTGCACTTCAGGCATAACATCGGCACCATCTACCCTAATGGCTTCTCCGCTAAAATTACGCAGGGCCACGTGTAATACGGCCCGCGCCTCTGTTTCATTAATTAACGAGCCGCCAAACATGGCCTCAATCCCTTCGGGCACTCCGCATTCACGTGCTAAAGCAAACAAGTGGGTTAGCGTCTCATCGTTCAGGCGGTTTTTTGAATAATCCACATAAATATTTTCCAGCTGTAAGGCATACCGGGTGGCCCGCTCGGGGTCGGTGGCAAACAGGTCTTTCAGGTGTTCATCTTTAATGGCCTCATAATGGTTAGTGAGGGCCTGCCAGGCGGCAGTTTGTTGTGGATTCACTTTTTGTAAGGTCATGACTTGTGTATTAAGATGGCTCGGTATAACTGATGTTTACATTCTGTGGCCAAAATATGGAAATCTTTTAAGCAAAACCAAGCCTGGGTGGGCCTTTCAATGCATAAGTGTGCCTGTAATTAGCAATGCCAATAGTAATTACTATTATATAACATTGGTAATTATAATATTTTAAATTGCTGCTAGCTGTTGTTGTAAGCTTATTACCATTTGTGTAAAATAATTGGTGTTATATTAAATATGCCCAAAAACTTATATCAAGGTTATTGATTGTAATATATTCTTATAATTTTACGAATTATATCAAAATAATCATGCAGCATTAATATATTGATCAAAAGCTTATGAGGAAGACTCTACTACTATTTTGCCTGTTTTCAATACTGTATATTGGGCAGGCAAATGCGCAAACCCGTGTAGTTCAGGGCAAAGTAACATCAAATACTGATGGTGGTACCTTGCCAGGGGTAAACGTACTTGAAAAAGGTACCGGTAACGGCACCATTACCGATATTGAAGGCAACTACCGCCTTGAAGTGTCGGGCCCCGATGCCGTACTGGTTTTTACTTTTATTGGGCTCAATACTGAAGAGGTCACGGTAGGCAGTCAAAGTACCATTGACCTGGCCATGAAAGAAGATGTGCAACAGCTTACAGAAGTGGTTGTGGTGGGCTATGGCGAGCAGCAACGCCGCAACCTGAGCAGTGCCATCTCGTCAATTAGCGGCGAAGAAATTGCTGCCTTGCCTGTGCCCAGTATGGAAAGTGCCATTCAGGGCCGTGTGGCAGGCGTTAACATTGGGGCCTCTTCTGGGGTGCCCGGTTCAGCCCTGCGCGTGAGCATACGCGGTACTACCTCTATCAGTGCCAGCAGTGAGCCCCTGTATGTGGTTGATGGTATCCCCATGGTGTCTGAAGACAACTCGGCCCTGTTTACGGGGGGCTACAACCACAACTCGCTGGCTGATATTAACCCTGACGACATTCAGTCTATCCAGATTTTAAAAGACGCTTCGGCGGCAGCCATTTACGGCTCGCGCGGGGCCAACGGGGTGGTGCTCATTACCACAAAAAGAGGGCAGGCAGGCAAAGCCAAAATAGATGTTGGTTTTTATACCGGCTGGCAAACACCTGTTGATGTGATTGAAATGATGGACTCAAGAGAGTTTATTGAAATGATGGACGAAGCCGCCTTTAACGATGGCTTTGGCGAAAATTACTTTTCGGGTGGTGGCCCAGGCTTTAATATGATTGGCGACCCCAATGACCCTGAGCTGACCAATACTGACTGGTATGATGAAATTTACCGCACGGCCGGTGTACAGAATTTTGAGCTGAGCGTAAGCGGCGGTACTGACCGGGTGCGCTACTACGTTGGTGGTTCGCATTATGACCAGGAGGGGTACATGATTGGCTCAAACTTTACCCGTACCTCTGGCCGGGTTAACCTTGATTTTGATGCCGCCCCGGGCCTTAAGTTTGGTACGTCAACTTCAATAAGCCGCACCAACTCGCGCCGGCCTATTGGCGATAACTCATTGTACGGTGTTGTGATTAACAGCCTGGCGGCCGACCCTACCATGCCTGTGCGTGAGGCAGATGGCAGCTATGCCAGCCCATTTTCTTACTACAGCTGGTGGGCTTATGAAAACCCTGTATTGTCTGCCCTGGAATACGACAGAACCACGGCTACCGCCCGCGGCCTGTCATCTATTTACGGCGAGTATGAAATTATTGAAGGCCTCAAGTTTAGAAGCACCTGGTCGGCCGATTACCAGCAGCTGACCGATGAATCGTTTGTGCCCAGTTTTACCCAACAGGCTATTGACGGTGGCACCGACGGTGAAGGTATTTATGCCACCGCAAGAACGTTTACCTGGATTAACGAAAACATCCTGACCTATACCAGGCAGTTTGGTGAAGACCATAACTTCACGGCATTGCTGGGTTATTCAATGCAGCAAACAGATGTTGACTTTACCGATGTGCGCGCCAATGGCTTTCCTGGCGACCAGCTTGGCAACCTGGGCCTTGCCTCAGAAAGTACCCAAACCTCTGTAACAGGTACCGGCTGGGGGCTTGAATCGTACATTGCCAGGTTAAACTACAGCTTTAAAGACCGCTACCTGCTTACCCTAACTACCCGTGTTGATGGTTCATCTCGTTTTGGCGAAAACAACAGGTACGGTACCTTCCCTTCGGGATCATTTGCATGGCGTATTTCTGACGAGCCTTTTCTTGATGGCAACCGCGACTTGCTGTCAGAGTTGAAGCTGCGCGTTAGCTATGGCCTTACCGGTAACCAGGAAATTGATAATTTTGGCTCACGCGGGCTTTACAGCCTGGCCCGCCCCTACCGCAACGCGGGTGGTGCTGCCTTTAGCCAGCTGGGCAACTCAGACCTGAGCTGGGAAACTACCACACAGTTTGATATTGGTATTGACGTGGCCCTGTTTAATGGCAGGGTAGGCATTATTGCCGACTATTTTATTAAAAACACTGACGACCTGCTGTTAGAATCTAACGTGCCTGCCTATTTAGGCCAGCCTACTGTAAACCGCAACCTGGGTGAGGTAGAAAATAAAGGCTTTGAGTTGGGCATTAGTACAGTCAATATTAA
>CAZXTW010000037.1:0-17282 GCA_964643525.1 uncultured Roseivirgaceae bacterium | reverse complement strand
ACCGACCTGAGCCAGGTGCGTTATGTAGCCGCCCTGGTGGCTGGCAGTGACCTGCCTGAAACAATGGCCTACCTGCAAAGCAGCAGCCAGCCCTTTTCTGACTATCCGGTACAGTACCGCCTGCTGCACCACCAGCTGCAGGCAATGTATGCTACTGACAGGCGGCAGGGCCGTACCATGGGCTTTTTTACTGTGGTGGCCCTATGTGTGGCCTCATTGGGGTTGTGTGGCCTGGCGGCCTACCACACCCAGCAGCGCCTTAAAGAAATTGGTGTGCGCAAGGTATTGGGCGCCTCAGCAAGGCAGATTATGGCTGTATTTGTGGCAGAGTTTGCTACGCTGGTAGGCATTGGCTTTGCTGTGGCGGTGCCTGTGGCCTACTACCTGATAGGGCAGTGGCACAGCAGTTTTGCCTACCATGCACCTGTAAGTATTGCGTACTTTATTGGGGCCGCCGCATTGCTATTGGCCACAGCTACCCTTACAGTAAGCCTGCAAACAGTCAGGGCCGCCCGTATGAACCCGGTGCACTGCCTGGCCGATGAGTAAGCTTATAGTATAAAGTTACTGCGTATAATGTAGCCTGTAAACCAAGAACAACTAACCCTGGCGGGTGGCCTTGCGTATATTTGTGGTGTAGAGCGGGCTGAAGCATGCGGTACTTTTTAGAAGGGGCGTTTTTTTAATGTCATAACCCCGGTAAACGCTATGCCTTCAATTGAGCAAATTAAAGCAGCTTTGAGCCTGGAAGCCCTGCTGGCCTGTTTGGGCCATGACAGCAAACCCAGCCGCACCCGCCCGTACGACTACTGGTACACCTCGCCGTTGCGCCCTGACGAACGCACCCCCAGCTTTCATATTGATACCCGCCATGATATTTGGTATGACTTTGGTGAAGGTGAGGGGGGCGACCTGATTGCTTTTGCCCGCTATTATACGCAGCAGGTGCTGGGGGGCGATGGCTCATTGAAGGCAGCCATGCAGTGGCTGGGCCAGCATATGGCCCCGGGATTTGTTCCGCCGCCCACTAAAAAAGCAGTGCCTGCCCAGCGCCATTGGCAGCATCAGCCCAGGCCTCCGGCCCCTTATACGTTATTGGGCCGGGGGCCGGTAAACAGGCCCGCTCTGTGGCGCTACCTTACGGGGCGGGGTATTGCCCCGCAGGTAATCAGCACCTACCTGCAACAGGTTACTTACCAGCGGCCCAGTGGCAAAGCCCAGTATGGGTATGCCCTGCCCAATAGGGCAGGGGGCTATGAAGTAGGCAACCCCCTGGGCCATAAAACGGTGCTGGGCCCCAAGGCTATGACTTATATTCAGGGGGTTGATAAAGGTACACTTGCCGTGTTTGAGGGTACAACCGATTGCCTCACTTTTTTAACGCGGGCCGGGCATAGCCCAGCACCGGTGGCCGACTGCCTGGTGCTGCATTCGGTGGCATTGCAACGCAGGGCTGTGCAATTTGTTGTGGCCCAGCAATACCCTACCGTGCAGCTTTGGTTAGATAATGACCGGGCCGGCCTTAAGGCCACCGCTGCTATACAACAGCAGTTGCAGCAACTGTTGCCCACTGCTACTGTAACGCCCATGAACCATACGTACCACGGCTATGCTGACCTGAACGACTGGCATAGGCAAATCAATTACTGAATAAATACTTAGTTTATTACTGATATTTTCTTTCTTGATGCTTGTTGTGGATAAGACCATTAAAAACCCTGCAGCAAAAGTGTTGTTTCAATGCCAGGCATGCCTCACCATTTATGACCAAACACTTGGCGACCCAGACGCAGGCGTGCCCACAGGTACACCATTTGAAAGGTTACCCAATACCTACCAATGCCCGCTGTGCCAAAGTGAACGTACTACTTACAGGCCACTCATGTAAATTTGTATTAATCTGCTATTTAGCTGCTAACATACCTGCTGGTAATTGGCTGCTGCTACCTACCAATACTGGGCTATGTTCAAATATTATAGGGCCTAAGTAATCAGGCAAATAGGCAATAGGTTGTAAACAGTTACAAGAAGTATTTAAGCTACCATAACAATTTTTTACCCAGCCTGCATTGTGTTGTTTACTCACCGGTAATTGTTGTTAGTTGTGCTGGTGTTTGAAATACCACAGTAAGTGGACGGGTTAATGTTTACCCGCAATAGTTAGTAAGTTAAACAAGTGTTTGCACATTAAATGTCTCTGCTGTTAGTGGTTTGGTCAAGACTTTTGTTTAAAAAGTACACGGTTTTTAAACCACATACTTGTTGCGACTTGTAAATTTCACTTACATACCATAGGTCACAAAATGTGGCTGTTTATATTGAAATAGCGCCATATGGCGCATTATTATTTTCGTTGTGCATTTACAATTACTTATTTTTGAGGCATAGATAACAGCACACTCGTCTCCTCATAGATTAAGGTAGTATTTTTCTCGCATTTGAAGGTACATCTATAGTCACATGCATGTTTAAGAAAATTTTTAATTCTTAAATATGTGTGTATCTTTGAGATCGTTTAGAATAAGAGGTTACTTTAAATTCCTATTATTGGTTGATAATCATTTTGTTAGTCAATATTATTTGAATGATCACAACTTCTTAGCACGCTGATGATAGATTAAAAGTGAACTAAGCTTAACCAATATTATAACCTATACATTTGACGTTTGTTAGACCTTGATGTACTGCTAATTCAAGATTCCACGATTTGTTGGACACTCAGTAGTTATTTAGTGAGTGTATTCCCGTTGAGATAAGTTGGACATATAGAGGAATTAGGATTTCATTTTTATCACGATTGATTTAGACGATATGAAAGGAAAATGTATGGGCGTTAAAAAGTGGCACGTGATGTATACCCGGCCCAAGTTTGAGAAGAAAATTAATCACAAACTTGAGCAAAAAGGAATACAGAGTTACTTACCGCTACAGGTTGAGCTTAGGCAATGGCACGACCGAAAGAAAAAAGTAATTGTTCCTGTGTTTCCAGGCTATGTCTTTGTAAAGATAGATGCTATGGATATGTACGACATTTACAATATACCTGGCTTTGTCAGGTTCATCTCTACGGGAAATTCCCCGGACATCATCCCAGATGACAGAATGCAGCTAATCCAGAGAGTACTTTCTACTGACTTCGAGAAAGTACAACTCTTCTTTGCACCTAACGAAAAAGTAAGGGTTGTTGAAGGGCCATTCAGTGGTCTGGAAGGCACACTTGTTGGCGAAAGGCAAGCCAACAGATTAGCTGTAAAAATTGATATAATTGACCAGACAATTGTTGTAAACATTGATTCTGCCCTTTTAGAGAGGGTAGAAAGAGAATTGGTTACTGTATAATACAGTAAACAGTTTTGTTGTTTTCATGATATCAGAGAAATTGTATAATTACAATACTTTGGTTTCTTTTGCAGCCTGAAAAGGTTGTTCGTTATTCAATTAATTTTTGCTGAATCACATTTGGAAGTATCAATCTGTTACTGAAATGGCGAAGCTGTATCTTCTCCACTAAAGTTAACGCTCCAAATATTATTTGGTTTTGAATTTCATAACATAAACTTGGGGTAGCATTTAGGGTGTAAGGCAAACTAATCTATGTTTTATTAGCTTATAGGTGCCGTACTGTTTGGTTGTTATCTAAGTTGAGTATTATACCAGATCATCATCAACCGCCTTTGAATTTATACTTTTGATGACAATGATCAACACTGATCTGATCAAAGTCCTCCAGAATGTGCAACATCTTGAGCATGTGGGCATAACATTCATTCATGGGGGCAGCAACACTACATTTATCTCTTATCATGACTTATACCGTCGGGCTCTTAATTGTCTGTCGTACCTGCAGCGCTGTGGCCTTGAAAAGGGCAGTGAGTTGGTTATACAGTTAGACAATAATGAAGAACTGATTGTTGTATTTTGGTCATGTATATTGGGGGGTATTATACCTGTGCCCATTACTGTAGGGCAAAGTAACGATCACAAACAGAAGCTGTTTACGGTTTGGCCTGTTTTAAATGATCCGTACATAATTGCCGCTGATGGACATATAGAAAAGATTGAAAAGTTCGGCATGCAGACCAATCAGGCTGACCATGCAGCTCAGATTGCCGACAAGCATATTAACCTCAACCAGTTTCTTCTGTCAGATAAGCCTGGAAATATTGCCATTGTCAACTCCAATGACATTGCATTTATCCAGTTTTCTTCGGGTTCAACTGGTAGCCCAAAGGGGGTAGTTTTAACTCATGGTAACCTAACTACTAATGTAGCAGCCATTGCCGCTGCTGCTGAATACACTGCCAGCGATGTGATGCTGAGTTGGATGCCTCTAACACATGATATGGGGCTAATTGGCTTTCACATCAACCCTGTTTATTGTGGCATGAATCATGCCATCATGACAACCAATGCGTTTGTGCGCAGGCCTGCACTTTGGTTTGATAAGGCTACTGAGCTGAATGCTACCGTACTTTGTTCACCCAACTTTGGCTACAATTACATATTACGCCATTGTGCTGATAGTAGCCACCCTGAATGGAACCTTTCAAAAGTGCGATTGCTCTACAATGGTGCTGAGCCTATTTCAGTGGCTTTGTGCCATGAGTTTTTAGAGTACATGGAGCAGTTCCAGCTGAAAAAATCTGTGATGTGCCCTGTTTATGGTTTGGCAGAGGCCAGTTTGGCGGTTTCTATTTCAGACTTATCTGCAAACATCCTATCAATTAACTTACATAGAGACCACCTGAACTTTGGTGATGAAGTACAGGAAGCAACAGATAATACTGTAGCCTTTGTAAATGTAGGTACTGCCATTAATGATACGTATCTGAAAATCACCAATGAGGCAGGCCATGAAGTGGGGGATGGGGTCATAGGCCATGTATGTATACAAGGTAAAAATGTTACTCAGGGGTATTATAATAATCCTGAGGCAACAGCAAAGGCCATTGCTGCTGATGGCTGGTTAAATACGGGTGACTTGGGCTTTGTGAAAGGTGGGCAGTTGTATATTACTGGCCGCTCTAAGGATATTATATTTGTTAACGGACAGAATTACTACCCCCACGATATTGAGCGGATTGCAGAGTCAGTTGAAGGGGTTGAACTCAATAAAATTGCTGTTGCCGGGTACAGAGAAGCCAATGCCACTGCCGATAAAACCGTAGCCTTTGTTTTTCACAGAGGGGCAATACAAAAGTTTGTTCCTCTGGCACTTTCAATTAAGGCACGGATTAATATAGAAACAGGCATAGAGTTGGATGTTCTATTACCCGTTCGTGACATACCAAGAACTACCAGCGGCAAACTACAGCGGTTTAAATTATTGCAGCAATATACCAGTGGGCAGTTTACTGAGGCTGAAGCGCAGATGGCTACCCTGTTGACGGAGTACCTGAATCAACACGCTGCTGATGGCATGCCAGAAAATGCTACTGAGCAGCAGCTTTACAGCCTGGTGAAGGCCATATTGAAAATTGAGCGTTTTGGTGTGAATCAGCACTTTTTTGAATTGGGCGGCAATTCTTTAAAGGGAGCTGAACTGGCTATGGCGGTTTATGAGGCCTTTCATGTTGAGCTAACCATGAAAGACCTGTATGCTAACCCCACTGTCAGGGCTATGGCAGCATTAATTGATACCAAAGACAACCAGCAATACCAGGCAATACCGCAAGTACCAGCAAACGGGCAGGTACGGGTGCCGTTAACGGCGGCCCAACGCCGTTTGTATTATGCCTGGCAGCTAAACCCTCAGTCAATAGCCTATACTGTACCTGCGGCCTTTACCATTAGTGGTGAGTACAACAAAGACAAGCTGGCCAAAGCCCTGACAACAGTAGTTGCCCGCCACGATGCCCTGCACATGGCATTTGGTTATGACGAGGCACCCTATACTATGGCTAACCCGGTAGCCAGTACAGTAGAGTTGGGTGAAAGCACCTGTGCCCCTGAGCAGGTTGATGATGCCTTAAAGCAGCTGGTATTGCCATTTGATTTGGCAGCTGGCGCTCTTTACCGTTTTCATGTAGTGTTGCCAGCCGGGCAGCCCCCTGTATTACTGGTTACCTTTCACCACATTGTAACTGATGGCTTATCGGTACATTTATTTATTGAAGAGGTACTTCAGGCATATGCAGGGCAACCAATGGCAGCCACTAAGGTGAAATATGCTGATTACGCCCTTTGGGAGATAGAAGCTTTAAAGAAAGATAAAATACAGGCGCAGGCCAGCTTTTGGCAGCAACAGCTTGCTGGTGAGCTACCTGTACTGCAATTGCCTGCCACAGGGCAACGGCCTGCTGTTTTTAACAGCAACGGTGCCAGAGTGACCATACCTGTTGATACAGCCCTGTACAAGCAACTGGCAACACTGGCCAAAGCCTGCAACAGCAGCATGCATGCCTTATTGTTCACTTTATATAAGGTTGCACTGTGGCAATATACAGGCCAGCACGATGTGGTGGTAGGTATACCAGTGGCTGGCCGCAAACACCCCGATGTACGTTATATACATGGTATGTTTGTCAATAACCTGGCCATTAGGCATCCGTTGGCTGTGCAGCAAACCATTCAAGCGCAGGTTATTAGCGAGCAGGAAAACCTGTTGAAAGCGCTTGACCATCAGGACTACCCCTTTGACGCAGTATTAAGCCTGGTAGATGCCTCAGTAGATGCCAGCCGTAACCCTGTGTTTGATACCATGTTTGTGTACCAGAATATGGGTGCTCCTGCATTGGCAAATGCCCCAATAACACTAGCTCAACATCATTTTGACCCAGGGTTTAGCAAGTTTGACCTCACCCTGGAGGTGTTTGAATACACCAATACATTGCATTGCGCACTTGAATATGCTACTGCCATATTCAGTGCTGAAATGGCCCAGCAGTTTGCGGCGCACTTTACTGACCTGTTGCAGCAGGCCAGTGCTGAAGCAGTGCTGGCGCAACTGCCGTTAACAAACGCAGCCACTACCCAACAACTGGTGCAAGGGTTTAATAATACGGCCCATAATTACCCTACAGATACAACAATACATGCCTTGATTACCCAACAGGCACAGCAAACCCCCAATGCAGTAGCAGTTACTGAAAAAGGTAAATCAGTCACATATGCTGAATTAGAGGCGCAGGCCAATCACCTGACTGCCATGTTGCAACAAAATGGGGTAGGGGCTGGCAGTATAGTGGGCCTCCGTATGCCTGCTTCGGCTGCTTTTGTTACCAGCGTGCTGGCAGTGCTCAAAACAGGCGCTGCTTATTTACCCATTGATGTAAAACTGCCAGATGCACGGGTGCAATACATGCTTGAAAACAGCCAGGCCACAACAGTAATTACTTCAGGTGCTCTGCCTGCTACTATTAATCTACCAGGTAGTGTGCATGTACTTGATATACAGGAATTTGATTTAAGTAAGCCTGTTGAACCTGGTATTGAACCTGCTGGCAATGCCAGCAGCCTGGCCTATGTGATTTATACATCTGGTACTACGGGCAACCCCAAAGGGGTAATGGTACAGCACCAGTCATTGGTCAATTATATATGCTGGGCACGTGATACGTATTTAAATGCACAGCCTGCCACCTTTGCGTTGTACACTTCTATTTCGTTTGACCTTACAGTTACCTCACTGTTTACCCCGTTAATCAGCGGTGGTACAGTGGCAGTGTATACTGAGCAGGAAGACAGCCTGGTGCTGGAAGACATTATAGCTGATAACCAGGTAGAGGTGATAAAGGTAACCCCTTCGCACCTTAAAATGCTGGCAGCCATGCCCGGTACTGGTAGCAGTAAGATTAAAACCTACATTGTTGGGGGTGAAAAGCTTGAAGCTACACTGGCACAAAATATTACCGATCTGTATCAGGGCCAGGTAGCCATTTACAATGAATATGGCCCTACTGAAGCTACAGTGGGCTGTATGATACACCAGTACAACACTTCAGATACCAGCCTATCGGTACCTATAGGCATACCTGCTGCCAATACACGCATTTATCTGTTAAATGAACACGGGCAGCCAGTGCCAAAGGGTGTGCACGGCCAGTTATACATTGCCGGTACCGGCCTGGCACAGGGTTATTTGCACAATGAGCGCTTAACCGCTGAGCGTTTTATTGATGACCCGTTTGCAGAGGGTCAAAAAATGTACAACTCTGGTGATATTGCGCGTATGTTGCCCAATGGCGTGCTGGAGTTTATTGGCCGTAAAGACGAACAGGTAAAGCTAAACGGCTACCGCATTGAGTTACCTGAAATTGAGCACCACCTTGCCACCTTTGCTACAGTAGAACAAGGCGTTGTGCTGGTTCATGAAAATGAAGCAAACAACAGCCTGTTGCTGGCCTTTTATGTAGCCACCAAAGGGGCCACAGTTGAGCCTGCAGTACTGCGCAGCCACTTGTCGGCACATTTGCCTCATTATATGGTGCCTGCCAAATGCATTGAGGTACCCCAAATACCGCTCACCAATAACGGCAAGGTGAATTACAAGGCGCTATTACAATATCAAGAGCAGCCAGCTACAGCGCAGGCACAGGAATTGCCCCAAAGTGAAATTGAAACAGCCATGTGTGCCGCCTGGCAGCATGTGCTGGGCATAGAGGCCATTAGTATTACAGATAACTTCTTTGAACTGGGTGGCGATTCAATCAAGGCCGTGCAAATTGCCAGCCGCCTGCAAGAGGTAGGCATTCACATCAAGGCCAAAGACATTCTAACACAGCATACCATTGCTCAGGTTAGCCCAATGGCCACCACCAATACTGGTAAGCCTGCCTATGAGCAGGGCCTTGTAAGTGGTACGGTGCCTGTATGGCCCATTGCGGCCTGGTTTTTGGCCCAGCAACAGCCTAACCAAAACTATTATCACCAATCGGTGCTGCTTACACTGCAACAACCGGTTGAGGCAAAGCTTATAGCAAAAGCATTTGGCCTGCTGGTAAACCACCACGATGCTTTGCGCCTTAATTACAGGGCGGCAGACCATGTGTTTGAGTACAACAATGCATTGGCAAACCAGCCTTTTCACATTGACACAATTACTGCTGCTGAGCCTGCCCCTGTAAATGCTGCCATAGAAGTGCTGAAACAGGGCATTGACATTAGCCAGGGGCTACAGATAAAAGCGGCACTGCTGCCCAACCAGGGGGCACATGGGCAACTGCTTATTGTAATGCACCACCTGGTAACTGATGGCATTACCTGGCGGGTGCTGCTTGAAGATTTATACCGTGCTTACACAAGCCTGAAGCAACAACAAGCGGTGCAACTACCAGCCAAATCGGCCTCCTTAATTGACTGGGCTCAGGGTCTTGAACAGCTAAAGCAGTCAGCCCGGCAAGAACTTAGCTACTGGCAAGTAGCGGCTGAAACGCCTTTTAACTTGCCCCTAGACTATGTAGCACCTAATTGGGCGGTGAATCATGGCAGCCGTGTTACCAGAGGCCTTGATGAAGCTACTACCAGCACGTTGTTAAAAAAGGCGTGGGAAGTTTACAGCATAGATGCCTCTATTGTATTAAATGTAGCTTTGGCCATGGCGCTACAACAGCATACCGGCCATGATACAGTGGTAATTGAACAGGAAAACCACGGCAGGCACCTTGACGCCATTGAGGCTGCGCGCACCGCGGGCTGGTTTACCGCCTTGCATCCGGTGCGGATGCAGCTACCTGAAGGCGGAATTGACCAGGCCATTAAGGCAGTGAAAGAGCAGTTAAAAGGCATACCCGGCCACGGGCTTGGCTACGGGTTGCTGGCTATGGATGAGGCAAATGGCCTGCCAGCCTACAGGCAGGCACAAGTGCGCCTGAACTACCTGGGCAGTTTTGGCCAGGAGTTGAACAATGACCTCTTTGCCTTTGAACAAGCCATTGATGGGTACGATACTGACGGCCAAAATGCCATGACAGCCAGGCTTGATGTAAACGCCATTGAAGTGAACAACAGGTTAAACATAACCATTAACTTCAATACCACAGCCCATGCACAGCATACAGTAGAAGGGCTGGCTGATGCACTTATGGCACAACTAAATGAATTACTGAACCATTTAAACGGTCAGGAAGATATACAATTTACTCCGTCAGACTTTGATGCGGTTTCATTAGACCAGGACGAGCTTGACGCATTATTTGATTAACTGGGCTTTTTGCCTTGCATAAAAACAGCATGACGTAAAACAGACAAATTTTATACTAAAAACGCATTGACAGCACAACTCTAGTACAAACCCATTTTCTCATTACAGACATTGAAATAGTTAAAGCCAGATCTACCCAAATCATATTATTGCTAGCATAGATTAATTAGACAGACCAGATCGACTTTAAGCTTGATATAACCCGGCACTGCCGGGACGCCAGGTAAAGACCTTATTTTCGTGACAAGACTCTAGAATAAACCCAAGTATTATGACTATGATCATCAAGAACCCTGTGGGCTTGCCTCATGAGGGCATTGAGGAGTTTGTAGTTGCATTTATTAGTGACAATTATGAAGTGGTTACGTTACAGCCCGATGCTGAAAACACGCCCGAGTCACTAATAGCAGGCTACAATAAACAAGCTACTTATGCCATGATGATGAACGACCCCGGGGCACACAACAATTTTTACGCCATTAAGTACAACACCGCAGCTTATGGTGAGGCTTTGGTACCTATTGGCCTGTTTGGCGTTAGCGACAAATACAAGGTTCGCTTTCCGTTAGTACTGAACGGCGCCTGGCAGGGCTTTGTGATGTTTAACAAGGAGAGCTTCCTGCGCATTTGTGACATCGCTGACCCTGAAGAGCAGGACATCTTTTTCATGAAGTTTCTCGATGTAAAACGTAAGTTTATCGAGAAGGTATTTTCCTACTACCGCCACCTCAATTCAGGCTATACATCAGCCATGGCCTGGGAGGCACGCGGCGAAAAAAGCAGTACACGTAAAATTGCCAACGGCTTAGGCTTTGGACGCATGGACAATGGTAAAATGGAAATTTACCATGCCGCTGAAGATACGCCGGCTTCTACATGGCAATACCTGAGAAACTGTGTGTTCCGTTGGGGCGCATTGATTGATGGCAGGTTACAGGCCTCTAGCAACGTAGAGTACCCTGTTGAAAACCTGCAGCACATGATCAGGTGTATGGTAGGCTACCAAGTGCCCGTTAAGGACGAAGTGTAAGCCTACACCCTTCTCGTTTTCCTAATCCACTGCTTTTTTCGAAATACCAAACCTTACCAAATCTGTGAAAGAGACATTAGATAAGTCTAATGTTCAGGATATCCTTGAGCTCAGTATGGTTCAAAAGGGTATGCTGTACCATTACCTCTCTGAGGCTGATACCAGCTTATACAACGTGCAGCTTACTTTCAGGCTTGCTGGCACATTGAACGTACCATTGTTTGAAAAAGCCCTGCATACCGTGCAGCAGGCTAATGATGTGTTGCGTTCGGTGTTCAGATGGCAAGGGGTAAACAAGCCTTTGCAAATTGTGTTGAAGCAGGCCCCGGTGGCAGTCAACCATCAGGACCTTACCCAGCAAAATGCACAGGCGCAGGAAACCTACATTACCAACTATATTGAGCAGGACCGCCACCAGCGGTTTACCTTAACCACTGTGCCTTTCAGGGTAGGGTTATTACAAACAGCAAGCCATAGCTTTGTACTAACCGTAACCCACCACCATATATTGTATGACGGCTGGAGCACCGCCATACTACTGAAAGAAATTTTTACTACATACAACCAACTGCTACAGGGCAATGCTCCAAATTTGCCCAGTCGCCCGCACTACAAAGCCCTGCTTCAGGCCATGCAAAAGGGCTATGACACAGGTATTGCCACTACCTTTTGGCAAAACTACCTGCAGGGCTTTGAGCTATCGCCATTATTTGCCAAAAGCAACACCAGCACTGCCATAGGCAATACCATGAGCAAGGCCAAATTATTGGTGCCTAAAACCGAGATAGAAGCCTTTGCCCGCCAGCATAAAGTAACTGCTGCAGCTGTGATTTATACAGCCTTTGGCCTATTGCTGCAACGCTACAACAACGTGGCCGATGCAGTATTTGGCACTGCTGTTTCAAACAGAGAAAATGGCCTGCCCGGCCAGCAACTGGTTATGGGCAATTTCATTAATACCCTGCCTTTACGCCTCAAGTTAAATGGCCAGCAAACCTTACTGCAACTGGTACAGCAGGTAAATGCTGACCTGACCGCCCGCAACGACTTCAACAACACATCTTATTTTGATATCAAGCAAATGACCGGCCTGAAGCCTGCCGATAATTTGTTTGATGCCCTGGTAGTGATAGAAAACTACCCGGTAGATAATGCTGCGGTAAACAGCGTTTCTGATTTGTCAGTGGCGTTAGATAGTGTATATGAAAACGCCAGCTTTCCTCTTGCACTGACCGTATTTTTTAAAGATGAGTTGCTGCTTGAGCTGGTATATAAAACAGGCTTACTGAGTGAGCCCGAGGCCGAGCAGTTAATGGCCCATTTTACCCAGTTGTTAAAGGCCATTACCAGTAACAGTCAAGCAGCGGCGGCCAACGCCCCTATGCTAACTGCGGCAGAACGCCACCAGCTGCTGCATACCTTTAACAATACAGAGGTTAACTATCCGCACGAGGCCACCATCATCTCATTATTTGAGCAGCAGGCTACCTTACACGCCAACCGCACTGCTTTTGTAATTGATGATACCCGCTATACATACCAGGAACTGAACACCCTGGCCAACGTAGTGGCCAACCGTATTAAGGCGGCTGTGCCTGCGGGCAACCACAAAATTGGTTTGCTGTTTGAGCCTTCGCCAGAACTTTTGGCAGGCCTGTTAGGTACCATGAAAGCCGGTTGTGCCTATGTGCCGCTATCGCCATCTGCACCGGCCGAACGCAACCGCTTTATCCTGGCCGACTGCCAGGCCGAGGCCCTGCTGGTGCAGCAAAAGCTGTATGATAAAGTGAGCGACCAGCAGCTCATTGCTGCTGACCGCCTGCTGCAGGTTAAAAGCACCATTGAAGCCAATGACAATACGGCCGCGCCAGAGGTAACAGTGAAGCCCAATGACTTGATTTACGTCATCTATACTTCGGGCACCACAGGCAAACCCAAGGGGGTAGAAGTGTACCACACTGGTTTGGTAAACTATATCAATTGGCGCATCAACGACCTGAGCTTTACCCCTGATGATGTTACCCTGCAAATTGTATCTTATTATTTTGATGGATACGGGGCCAATATTTATGCTACCCTGCTGTCGGGCGGTACCTATGTGCTAATGCGTGAAGAAGACCGGCTGGATGCCCTGAACATTGCCAGGGTTATTAGAGAGCAGCAAATAACCTACGTGGGCCTTACCCCCTCTATACTGGGCATTATGCTGAGCGATTTTGAAGGGCACCCCGGCGAGGTAAACCTCAGGCTGGTGGTAATTGCTGGTGAAAAGGCCAGCCCTGACCTGATTGAACACGCACGCCGCACCCTGCCCAACACCATTTTGTGCAATGAATATGGCCCTACCGAAACCTCTATTGGGGCCACTGTACACTTTGGGCTTAACCCTGACAATACGGCCGTAATTGGTAAGCCTATTGACAATACCTACATCTACCTGCTTGACCGCCAACAGAACCTGCTACCTGTGGGGGTGTATGGTGAGTTGTGTATTGGTGGCGCGGGTGTTACAAAAGGCTATATTAATAATGCCCAGTTAACGGCAGAGAAGTTTGTACCCAACCCCTTTAGACCAGGCGAGCGGATGTACCGCACGGGCGACCTGGCCTGCTGGCTGCCCGACGGCACCATACAGTTTTTAGGCCGGGTAGATAACCAGGTTAAAATCAGGGGCTACCGTATTGAGCTGGAAGAAATTGAAAACCAGTTGAGCGATCACCCTGAAGTAGGTGAGGCCTTTGTGTTGGTAAAAGCCCACGAGGGTGATAAGCTGTTGGTGGCCTACTACACGGCTGACACTACCATTGACCCCAACCTGCTAAGAGAATACCTGGGCACCAAACTGCCAGACTATATGGTGCCTGCCTATTTTATGTTTTTAGAGCACATGCCGCTTACCCCTAACGGCAAGCTGGACAAGAAGGCCCTGCCTGAACCGTCAATGAACGCTGAGGCAGTGTATGAGGCACCCCGTACCGAGCAGGAAACCCTGCTGGCACAGGTATGGGCCAAAGTGCTGGGGGTAGAGAACGTGGGCGTAACCGATAACTTTTTTGGGTTAGGGGGCGATTCAATCAAATCCATACAGATCAACTCAAGGTTGCGTTCGGCTGGGTATGAAGTATCGGTAAAAGATATATTCAAATACCCCACCATTAAAACGCTTGCCGGCCAGTTAAAGGCCATACAGCAAACCGCAGAGCAGGGAGCCATAGAAGGCACTGCTGCATTTACCCCTATACAACAATGGTTTATTGATGGCCCGCTGGCCAATAAAAACCACTTTAACCAGTCTATACTATTACGTTTTGACCATCAGGTGGCCGAGGCCACCCTGCGCCAGGTCTTTACCAAATTGCAGGCCCACCATGATGCGCTGCGCATGGTGGTGCAGGGGCAAAGCATCAGCAACAGAGGCGAAGCCACTGCTGGCCAGCTGGCCCTTGAGGTGCACGACCTGAGTGGGCAGGCCGACCTGGCGCTTTCACAGGCTGCCTTGGCCAACCGGGTACATGCAGCCATTAACCTGCAGCAGGGCCCCATGATGCGTTTATGCCTGATGCATACCGGCCAGGGTAGCGACTTGCTGGTGGTGGTGCACCATATGGTTATTGATGGGCTGTCGTGGCGCATATTATATGAAGATATTGATGCCCTGTACCAGCAGGCGCAACAGGGCCAGGAACTTACCCTGCCCCTGAAAACAGAGCCCTTTCTGGCCTGGCCTAAGCACCTGGCAACCTACCAGGCTACCACTGCGTACCAGCAGGCCAAAGCCTACTGGCAGCAGCAGGCACACCAGGCGTTTGATGCCCTGCCCAGAGATGCTGAAGGGGCGAACACCCTGGCCACGCACCAGCTGGCCAACGTAACCCTTAGCGCTGAGCTAACTGGCCAATTGCTTACACAGGTGCACCGCCCGTTCAATACCCGCATTAATGATGTACTGCTTGCTGGCCTGGTTATGGCCTTCAACCAGCAGTTTGGCCTGCGGGCTGTAAAGGTTGATATGGAAAGCCACGGCCGTGAGGCCATTGCTAATGGCGTCAGTACTGACCGCACGGTAGGCTGGTTTACCTCAATGTACCCGGTTACCCTGCAACATGAGGGTAACAGTAGTATTGAAACATTAAAAGCTGTAAAAGAAACCTTAAGGCAGGTGCCCAATAACGGCATTGATTACCTGCTGGTGCAGCAGGAGGCTACACAACCACTGGCCGGGCAGCAGCCTGCACAAATCAGTTTTAACTACCTGGGCCAGTTCGATGCTGATACCAACACCCAAAGCTTTAAAGTGCATGAGGGCATGGGGGCTGAAGTGGCCGGTAACGAAACTGTTCATTATGACCTGATGGTATCTGGCAGCGTGGCCAATGAGCAATTAAGCTTACAAATTCGCTACAGCAGGGCACAATACCAGCCAGCTACCATCAACAGCCTGGTACAGGCTTTTTCTAATGGCCTTGAAACCTTGGTAGCTCAATGCGCCTCAGTAACCGGCACAGTACTAACCCCCAGCGACTTAACCTACAAGCAACTGCCCGCAGCCCAGCTTGAGGCATTACAGCAGCAATACCCTGTTGAAGATGTTTATACGCTTTCGCCCATGCAGGCCGGCATGCTGTTTCATACCTTGCTTGACAAGGCAGCCGACAGCTACTTTGAGCAGAAAACCCTGCACCTGCGCGGCAATGTAGACGTATTTGCCCTGGAGCGCAGCCTGAATGACCTGGTGGCCCGGTACGATGTGCTGCGCACCATATTCTTACATGAAGGCTATGACCAGCCCCTGCAGGTAGTACTGAAAGAAAGGCGAGCCGCCTTTACCCATTACGACCTGCGCAACGAGGTGCGCTCGGTGGCTGGCCGCACCGCCAACGATGTGCTGAAAGACTACCAGGCACAAGACCGTGCCCATAAATTTGACCTGGGTACTGACGTGTTGTTGCGTGCCAAACTATTGCAACTAACTGACCAGCACTATGCCCTGATCTGGAGCCAGCACCACATTGTGATGGACGGCTGGTGCTCTGGCATTTTGTGGGAAGAGCTCAAGCAGCTGTACAAAGCCAATACAGGCAGTAACATGCCGCAGTTGCCTGCCCCACACAAATACGCCACCTACATACAATGGTTGGCTCAGCAAAACCAGCAGCAGGGCCTTGACTACTGGCGCACCTACCTGCAGGGCTACCACACCCTGGCCACCATACCACAAAACGCAAATAATGCTAATGCAGCAGGGCAGCAGTATAACCTGCAAACTGTATCGGCCACGCTTGAGCAACCCCTGTACAAGCAGCTGCAGCAGGCCTCACGGCAGCATGGCACCACCTTGAACGCTCTGTTGCAAACCGCATGGGGCACTGTGTTAAGCCGTTATAATGATACCAACGATGTGGTATTTGGCGCAGTAGTATCAGGCCGGCCGGCCACCATTGAAGGCATTGAAACCATGGTGGGGCTGTTCATTAATACCATACCCGTTAGGGTACAATACCAGGCTGATACTACCTTGGTACAACTGGCCCAGCAGGTGCAGGCCAATGCGCTGAAAAGCGAGCCCTACCACTACCAGGCCCTGAACGACATACAGGCTCAGAGCAGCCTGGGCAGTGGCCTGCTGAACCACCTCATCATATTTGAAAACTTTCCGGTTACGCAGCAAATTACAGGCATTAAAAACGCCAAAGGCCGCAAAAACGGCTTTGAGGTAGAAGCTGTTGAAGCATTTGAGCAAACCAACTATGATTTGGTTGTGATGGTACTGCCCGGCCAGTCGCTTACCATCAAGCTTGAATACAACGCCAACACCTACCAGCCTGCCGCAGTACAAGCATTAATGCAGCACCTGCTGGCTACCCTGCAGCAGCTGGTAAGCACGCCAGCCCTGCCAGTAAGCCAGGTGCAGCTGCTTAGCGAAGCCGATACCACCGAGCTGCTTACCCGCCATAACCAAACCCAGGCAGCCTACCCGGCCATGCACACCATTGTAGACTTGTTTGAAGAGCAAGCTGCCAAAACACCAAACAATATTGCCTTAAGGGTAGGGGGGCAGACCACCACCTATGCTGAGTTGCAGGCCCAGGCCAGTGCCATTGCTGCCCACCT
>CAZXTW010000036.1:0-17397 GCA_964643525.1 uncultured Roseivirgaceae bacterium | reverse complement strand
CGTTTACCGTGCCGCTCAGCTTTAACCTGACGCTGTTTGCTGAAACGCCCAATGGCTGTGAGGCCGATACTACAGCAACAGTTATGACTGCCCCTGCCATTGCAGTTGATGTACAGGCCGACCAGACCGAAGGCTGTGCCCCCCTATTGGTAAGCTTTGCCAATGCCACGCGTGGTGCTACCAGCCACCTTTGGCAGTTTAGGCAGCAGGGCAGCCCCACACCAGAAGCAGCGCAAACCAGTTTGTTTGCCAGCTACACTTTTCAAAACCCCACGGCCGATTCATTGTGGTATGAGGTGCTGTACCAGGCCAGCAACAACCAGGGCTGCACAGCTACTGATACGCTGGCTGTTTTGGTGTTTCCTGATGTAACTGCCTCTTTTACGGCTACCCCCGGCAGGCAGGTACTGCCCAACGCCACCGTGGCGTTGAATAATATCACGCCCAATGCCGCTGCCTTTGCCAACCAATGGCGCTTTGGCGATGGGGCCACCAGTGTAGAAACGCAGCCCGGCAGCCACACCTATGCCACTTTTGGCAGCTATGACATTAACCTGACGGTAAGCACTGACCGCTGCGTAGACGACACTATTGTAACGGTAATAGTTGAGCCCAACGTGCCTATTGTTGACTTTGGCATTGACACCACGGCTGGCTGCCGCCCCTTAACGGTGCGCTTTACCAACCAGAGCCAGTTTACTGACCCTGATACGTATTTCTGGGATTTTGGTGATGGCGAGGGCTTTTCTACCGCTGAAAGCCCAAGCTATACCTACAACCAGTCGGGTACTTACAACGTATCGTTAACGGCCAGCAACCCGCTGGGCCTGCAGGTAACTGAAACGAAAGAGTTTCTGGTAGAAGTGTATGAGGTGCCAGTAGCTGATTTTGTGCTGCGCCCCACTACGGTGTTTTTACCTGACGACCCGGTGTTTACCAGCAACCGCAGTACTGGGGCCGAGACTTATTTCTGGGATTTTGGCGATAGCACGACCTATACTGATTTCCAGCCATCGCATACCTATACCACAGAAGGGGCTTATACGGTTACGCTGGTGGCTACCAGCCAGGAGGGGTGTGCTGATACATTTGCGCTGGCCAGTGCTGTAATTGCACAGGATGGGGGACAGGTACTAATACCCAATGCATTTAGCCCCAGCCTGAGTGGCCCAGGCACCGGTACTGGTACCGGGGGCGGCATAGGGGGCAACGGTGTTAACGATGTGTTTTTACCCATTACTGAAGGGGTAGTGGCCTTTAATATGCTGATATTTAACCGGTGGGGCGAGTTGCTGTACGAAACTGACGACCGCGATGCCGGCTGGGATGGGTATTTTCAGGGTGAGCTGGCCCCGCCCGATGTGTATGTGTACCGCATTAAGCTGGTGTTTCGTGACGGCACTGAAACCGTGCGCGTAGGCGATGTGTTGCTGATCAGGTAATTGCCAGGTGACTAACGATTGAATGAACTTGAATAAACTGTTGTAATGAAATATACCATTTGGCTGTTTACAGGTGTTGCCATGGTGGGGTTGTGTTTGTGCCTGCCATTGAGGTTACAGGCGCAAGACCCTCAGCTGAGCCAGTTTTACAATGCTCCGTTGTTTGTAAACCCAGCCTTTGCTGGTGCTACTTATGAGCACCGCTTTGTGGCCAACTACCGCACCCAGTGGCCCAGCCTGCCCCAGGCGTTTAACACGGCGGTGTTTAGTTATGATTTTAATATGCCCTACCTGAACAGCGGCCTTGGCCTGGTTTTTACCAATGACAGGGCCGGTACGGTAGGCCTGCAAAATACCAGTGTTAGTTTTGTGTATGCTTATAAGGTGCGCCTGGCAGGCAAATGGGTGCTGAGCCCGGCAGTGAGCTTTGGCTATGCCTGGCGCCGGGTTGATTTTTCTCGCCTGGTTTTTGGTGACCAGCTTGACTTTCAGGGGGGCAGCATACCCACGCAAGACCCCTCACTGCAAACCGGCATTAATGCCCGCTTTTTTGATTTTGGCAGTGGCCTGCTGTTGTATAACGACCGCCTATGGCTGGGCCTTTCTGCCTACCACTTAAACAGGCCCAACCAAAGCTTTACTGGTGGCAATGCCCGCCTGGCGGTACGGGCAGCAGTGCATGGAGGCTACCGCATACCCCTGCTGAACGATGTGAAAAATAACAGGCTAAGCAGTATTACCCCCGCCTTTATTTACCGCAGGCAGGGGCAGTTTGACCAGCTTGATGTAGGCCTGCAGTTTCATTACAACCCCATTATGGTTGGCTTTTGGTACAGAGGCCTGCCTGTGCAACAGGTGGTGAATGATAATACCAACCACGACGCTGTAACGTTTGTGATGGGCCTGCGCTTTGCACAGTTGCAGGTGGGTTACAGTTATGACATTACTGTTTCGCGCTTAGGGGCCAATAGTGGTGGGGCCCATGAAATATCAGTGCTGTATCAATTCAATGGGGGCAAACAAAAAGTAACACGCAAACAAAAGTTTATACCCTGCCCCAACAATGCCTGGAACCTTTGGTCAGGGCAGTAGTGGGCAACATTGTGGTGCAAATTGCGTATATTTGGCTTGTACCATATTTATTTTGGTGCAATGAACTTTAATATAGGTAAAACATAAACATGCCGTTGCTTTTAGCATCGGCATGTTTGCGTTTTGGGCAGTAGGTGTTTCACAGAAGGTTACTTCCACGTTACTTCATACACGTCAAAAGGATCGCCCTTGGCCACCTGCTCCAGGTAACTGACTTTTACCTGGTAAACGCCTGCTTTTCTGATAATACCCTCGAGCAACCCCAGCTGCAGCTGGCTGTTAAAGCTTTGTGTGCGCCGCATGGTTAACCTGTAGGCAGAGTTATCCAGAATATCCCAACCGCGCCCTTTTGGGTCCTGCACCATATCAAGGGCTGCTTTTTGCAGGGCCCTGGCCATATCAAACGGGGTGGTTCTGCCATTAATGCGTCCATCTTTTTGCAAAGTACTGTAAATACTTTCGCCTACCTGCCGGCCTGCGCGTATCAGGCTATACCTGCCCAGGTGTTTGCCCACCCAGGCGCAAACCTGGTTATATACACAAATAGGTACCTTATTGTAAGGGTCAGTCAGGTCGTGGTCGTTGGTTAAGTCAAATAAAGACTGGTACTCTTCCTTGCGGTCTTCAAACTGCAGTATTACATCGTTAATGAACAAGGCAAAAAGTGTAACGTTATCTGTGGTACTGTCCATATAAAAGTAAAATTTGGTCATTAATGCTTTTCTCTATCAAGGGCAAACTCAGTAGGGCTACATGGGTTAGAAGTAAAAAAGTCCCGGCCAAAAGCCGGGACTTTATTTCTTCAACAGCGTGTGCTGTTCATGGCGGCTGTTACACCGGCCAGATAAAAATGTTTGGCAACACGCTGCCTCCTAATTTGGCGGGCTACTCAAGCACTACTATTCATCTACAATGTGCCCGCCTTGCTAAAAAACCCCCGTATTGATAATCTTTAGTTTCCTTTCTGAATTATGCTTTATCTGATTCAAAAGTAGAGTTAATTTTTGCACTATACATTCAAGAAGTAATAATATTCTTGTACCTGTAAGGTTAGCACCATATAAGTCACTATATAATGCCAGTTAGGCTTTTGAGTGAGGGCTTTTATCCTTCTTTTTTATGCGGCGTTGCTTTACTACACGCCTTACGGTAAAAAATGTGCCAAAGCCAATTAAAAAGAGGGGCCACAGGGCCATAGCACCCAATAAGAAACCCTTAAAACCCTTCCATCCTGCATCTATGCTTTCCAGTGCCTTTGCCCCGAAGCTGGCCGTTTTTACCGGGCGGTACTCATAGGCCTTTAATTCGTAGAATTGCAGTTGTATGGTGCTGTAGCCTACCTGATTTTTTAAGTAACGCAGTCGGCCTTCTTTGGCCTCAATCTCTTCGCGCAGGGCACGTAACTTTTCTTCAATTTCAAGGATATCTTTAATGTTTTTAGCTTCTTGCAGCAGCTGGCGGTAGCGCTCAGCCACGGCGCGCTTATTTTTAAGCCTTATTTCAATATCAACAAACTCTTCTGTGACATCAGTTACGCTTACCTGTTTATGGTCAAACAGGCCTGCAATGGCCTGCAGGCTGTCAAGCCCAGGGTCAAAACTGGCAGCGGGCACGCGTAAGGTCATGGTCCACTGTATGCGGTTATAATCATTATTTTGCTGTTCTGCCGCTACATATCCGTTCAGTTGCGCTACCATTTGCTTAATGCTGGCATAGGCCTGTTGCTGGTCTTTGGTTTCAAACCGTATATCGGCCCGCTTAACCAGCTTTTTCTGGCTTGCCGCTACGGTATTGTTTGAAGGTGCCTGGGCGCTTGTAAAGGTTACGGCAGCTACTTTGGCGCCGGGTGCAGCTTGTGTGTGGGCAGCGGTAGCATCGTCATACGCCATCAGGGCTTCTTCATCAACGCCAACTGCATCGGCATTATAGCCCGCTTCAGATGCCTGGTTGCAGGCAGAGAGGAGAAACAGCAGCAGCAGGCTGCTGGTCATCATTTTAAGTGTCATCTTCAGTGTCATGGTTGCATTTGTTTTATCTATCAAACAGATGCATGCCATGGCCATAATGCATAAGCAATACAAAAATATTACTCAATGCAGTGCAGCAGCCTGTCTACATCGTTGGCATCATTAAACAGGTGAAACGACACCCTGATGGCCTGTCCTCGTACTGATACGTACACGTTGTTTTGTTCAAGCTTGGCCTTGAGGGCTTCTATATCATACCCTTTGGGCGTTCTGATACCCACCAGGTGGTTGCCGCGGTATTGGGGTGTTTCAACCCAAAAGCCTTTGGCCTGCAGCTGTTGCAGCACTTCGTGCTGTAGTTGCCCTGCGTAGGCTTGAATATTTTCTGGCTTCCATTGCGCCAGCTGGTCCAAAGCGGCCTGTAGCATAGGTACCAGGGCAAAGTTACTGTGCTCGCCCACAGCGTAACGTTGGGCCAGGGGCTGGTACTGGTGCTGGTAATTTACCAGGCCAGCAAAGTTCTGGCTGTCCAACCGGTTAATCCAATTCTCTTCTATAGGGGTGCCGTTGTCAAAGGCTGGCCCGTAATACGCCAACCCTAATGAGTAGGGCCCCAGCAGCCATTTGTAGCCGCCACAAACCAGGGCATCGGGCTGTATGGCCTGTACATCAAACGGCAATGCCCCAACTGACTGGGTACCGTCAATAACCATGAGCGCCCCCACCTCATTGCATCGTTGCCTGATGGCGGGCAGGTCAAACAGCGTACCATCGGCCCAATGGGTGTGTGCCAGGGCCACCAGTCGCGTTTTTGGGCCAATAGCCTCTAGCAGCCGTTCATTCCAGCGTTGCCCACGGCTTTGGTGCGCGCCCCATTGTTCTGGTGGATGAACCATGTTTAGAATGGCCTGGCGCTTTTGTGCCAGAGCCTGCCAGGTATATACATTGCTTGGAAACTGCTCATGAGCCATAACAATGTGTTGCCCTGCCTCAATGGGTAGGTTGTTGGCTACGTTGGCCAGCCCGTAAGATACTGACGGCACCAATACAATCCTTTGAGGTTCAGCACAGTTGATTAGCCTTGCAAATGTTTGCTCAAGCCTGGCCACAGGTGCGTAAAAGTCGTTAGCTGTTACGGTAAAGGGCAGGTTTTTTTGCTTTACCGCTTGCACACCGGCCTGCTCAACTGACTTTAGGTTGGGCCCCATGTAGGCACAATTAAGGTAAGCTACATTTTCTGGCAGGTTAAAAAGGTGCCGCTGGCTGGTAAGCAGGGTGTGGGTTGCTGTTTGGTTCATAGTGTTGGCGGTGGTGGTTTTAGGGTTGATCAAACGGGTCTTGATAAGTAGCCTTCTTTTGCGGCCGGCCTACCAGCAGGGTTACTGCCGTAGCAATAATAAGCGGAATAAGCCAGGCCAGCAGGTCATCTGGGCTGCCTGCCCCCACTGCACTGTAAGCTGCCTTAACCAGGTTAATGCTGCCAAGAAAAATACTGATGCCTACAATTAACAGGGTAACGGCATTCCATAATTCTGAATTACGCAGGTGGGGTGGTATGAGCTGCTTGTTGTTAATGAGGTAATACATGCTAATGGCCACCACAGGCAATATAAGGCCGTTCAGCGCCTGGGCGGCAATAATCACCGGTATAGGTTTAAACCCAATTAACCCAGCCAGCATACCAAGTAATAAAACAGTAAGCCAGGTAGCATTAAAGTAGCGGCCTTTGGGCTTGTAGGCGGGCGAATCGCTCACACCGGCAATGGTAATGGCAGCGGCCAGCGGGGCTGTAACTGATGAGGTAAACCCTGCGGCCCCCATGCCCATGGCCAGCAGCATGCTGCCGCTGCTGCCAAATAAAACTTCAAACTGGCTGGCCAGTGCCTCAAATGAATAAACACCTTTAAGTGTAGAGCCAGCCACCAGAATGGCCATAGAAACTAACCCGCCAATGAGTATGGCAATTGCAATGCCTATGCGCATATCAAGCAGCTCTTGCTCGTGCTTAAGGCCACTAGCCAAAAACAGGTTATAGGGTACAATGGTGGTACCAATAAGCCCTATGGTAAGCCACGCACTGTTGGCTGGTATTGCTGGTATAAAGGCCCTGTAGATCAGTTGGGGTGCACTGGCATCGGCCTTGGTGGCAATTATAAAAAAGGCAGCGCCCATCATGGCCACAATGCCGCCCAAAAAACGGGCTACCAGGCTTTGGCTACCGGTAAACAGCAGGCCTGCAGCCACCGCACTAATGATGAGTATTAACAGCCAGCCGGGTGCATCAATAACCAGTTGTAAACCTGCTACAGCACCTAATATATTACCTGCCTGGTAGGCCGCACAGCCAAATACCACAGCAGCAGCCAATACCCTTGATACTGTTTTGCCTTTTTTGATGCTGGCATAACTCATGGCAATAGAGCGGCCCAGGCCTTTGCCGGTAGCCAATGCAATACGGGCAGAGGCCTCTTGCAGTACAATACAGGCTATTGTTGAAAAGGTTAGTGCCCACAGCAGATTTAACCCGAACTGGTTGCCTGCCAGGGAGGCGGTGGTTACTGTACCAGGGCCAATAAATGCTGCCGAAATGACCGACCAAAATAATATGCTGAGTATTCTTTTCATTTAAGTTTAACCAAGTGCTTTTAGTAGATAGTATATGTCAGGGAGTTAGCTTGTTTTTTGTTTTGGTGTACCGTAGCCACCGCCGCCAGGTGTTAGCATAATGAGTTCGTCATTCACTGCCATGGCAGTACCATCGGTGCCTTCAAGGGGCTCCTGTTTACCGTTGGCCCTGATTACCCACTGTTGGCCGGTAAGCCCGGCACTGCCGCCTGCCAGTCCGTATGGGGCCTGCTTGCGGTGCTGAGTAAGCAGGGTTAATGCCACCGGGGCCAGAAACTTTAAATGCCTCACGGTGCCATTACCCCCAATGTATAGCCCTTGGCCCCCAGAGTTGGCTCTTATGCCAAAGCGTACTACCTGTACCGGGTATCGGTGCTCTAACACTTCGGGGTCGGTAATGCGTGTATTGGTCATGTGGTGGTGCACGGCATGCTGCCCGTGAAAGCCCTGGCCAGCACCGGTACCGCCGCCAATGGTTTCGTAATAGCCAAAGCTATCATTGCCAAACAGCAGGTTGTTCATGGTGCCCTGGCTGCATGCAGCCATACCCAGTGCCTTGAGTAGCGTATCAGTAAGGCGCTGGCTGGTTTCGGTATTGCCGCCCACCACGGCAGGGCACTGCGCATGATCATCAGGAAAAGGCGGGTTCAGCAGGCATTCAGGCAGCGTGACGCTAACTGGGGCCAGTAGCCCTTCATTCATGGGCAAATCTTCATCAATTAAAATGCGCAGCACATACATCACTACACTATTTACGATGGCGGGGTTGGCATTAAAGTTTCCGGGGTGCACCGGGCCGCTACCCTTAAAGCTAATGTTGGCTTTACCGGCCTCAATGGCTATGCTTACGCACAGGGGCGTGCCATCGTCAAGGTATTCAGTAGCCTGGTAGTGGCCTTGTGGTATTTGCTGTAGCTTTTGTTTCATAAAGTGGGCAGCATGCTGGCGCAGGGCATCCATTTGCCGGGTTACCAGGGCAGGGCCATGCTGCCCGCATAGCCGTTTCAGGGCTGCGGTTCCATTATGTATGGCGGCCAGGGCAGCTTCAAGGTCGGCCAGGTTTTCAGCTGGGTTACGGCTGGGGTATGGTCCTTTAGCCAGCAGGTCTGTTATAGCTGCCCACTGTGGGGTGCCATTGCGTACCAGGTAGGTGGGGGCAATGACTACCCCCTCTTGCTGCAGGTTGGTGGCATTGGGTGGCATAGAGCCTGGCCTGGTGCCTCCCATTTCAGCATGATGCGCTCTGTTGGCTACATAACCTACCCTTTTCCCCTGATAAAATACCGGGGCCACCAGGGTGATATCAGGCAGGTGTGAGCCGCCAAAGCCGGGGTGGTTGGTAATGGCCACGTCGCCTGCTTGCAGGGGCAGTGCCTCAGCTACCAGGCGCGTACAAATGCCCAGGCTGCCCAGGTGCACTGGTATGTGCGGTGCATTGGCTACCAGCCGCCCCTGGGCATCTAACAAGGCACATGAAAAATCAAGGCGCTCTTTTACATTTACTGAAAAGGCAGTGCGCTGCAATAGCGCACCCATTTCTTCGGCAATGGTTCTGAAGCGGTTGGTAAACAATGCCAGCTGCACTGCTGCGTTGTTTTGCTGTTGGGGCAGTTGCGGTGCCTGGGTGCGTTGCATCACTGCATGGCCATTGCCATACAGGGTTAGCTGCCAGCCTGGCTCTATTACCGTGGTGCTGGTGGTGGCTAGTAACAGGGCCGGGCCATGAATGGTAGCACCCCCTGCTGGCCGCAGTAGCTGTTGCCACTGGTATATATCTGTTGCCTGCCATTGCCCACCAAAGTAAACTTGCTTTTGATGCTGTGGTGCTGGGGTGTAGGTGGTTTGTGGTGGCTGTGCCGTGGTCTCACTGGCCGTGCGAGTGGCAGCAGTAACCTTAATGGCTTCTGCTTCTATGGTACGCCCCGTAACCCAATGGCCATATACTTTACGGTATTGTGCTTCAAAAGCAGCTGGTAAAGCTTCAGGGTTGGTATAAGGTATTTCCAGGGCGGTATCTTGCCCGGCTAACCGCAAAAATACATGGCAGGCGGTTATTTCAGTCTGCTCACGTGGGTAGCCCTGGCTGGCCAGTTGGTTCAGCGCAGTTTCAGTCAGTTCATGCACCATGGCCGTTAAGGCCTGGCTGATGGCGGCCAGGGGCTGCAGCAACTCCTGGTGGGCAAAGCGCTCAATGCGTGCCTTGCCAATGCCATAGGCACTAAGCAAGCCAGCCTGTGCAGGTATGACAATGCGCTCGATGCCCAGAATATCAGCCACGGCACAGGCATGCTGCCCACCGGCCCCTCCAAAGGCCAACAGGGCGTATTGCGTAGGGTCATAGCCCTTGCTGACTGAGATTTTTGATATGGCCGCTGCCATGGTTTCATTGGCTATTTGCAAATAGCCTTCAAGCAGTGCCTCACGCGCCTCATTATTATGATGTGAGCCAATGGTATTGGTCAGGGCCTTTTCGGCAGCCTCTGGCTGCAAGGGTATGCCAAAGCCTTTGGCATCTATACGGCCCAACAGCAGGTTAATGTCAGAAATAGTCAGGGGCCCGCCAGCACCATAGCAGGCAGGCCCTGGGTGGGCACCAGCACTGTCAGGGCCTACCTGGCAAGTGTTGTTGTGGTAAGTACATATTGAGCCACCCCCAGCTGCCACTGTTTCAATGGCAACGGCTTGGCTTACCAGCCTGGCATGCCCCACTTGCAGGGTATAGCGGTACTCTGGGCTGTGGTCATACCGCGAAACATCAGTACTTGTACCGCCCATATCAAGTGTGAGCACCCGGTTAAAGCCACATTGTTGGGCAATATGGGCGGCACCCACTACGCCCCCTGCGGGGCCACTGAGCAGGCTGTCTTTGGGGTTAAACCAGGCAGCTTCATTAAGCCCACCTGCACTGGTCATCACCTGTAAGGTGCCATTGCCCACGCTGGTATGCACCCCAGTAATGTAGGCTTTCATAATAGGGGCCAGGTAGGCATCAACTACTGCGGTTTGTGCCCGGTACAATAACTTAATGGCAGACGAAAGCTGTGCAGATAATGAAAGGTGTTTTATGCCCGCAGCCTGTAAGCGGCTGGCCAGCAGGTTTTCATGTTGGGGGTTACAATAGCTGTGCATCAGGGCAATGGCCACACTTACGCAGCCGCTTTCTTGTACCTGTTTCACAATAGTATCGGCCACCTGGGGTGTAAGAGGTTGCTGCACCTGGCCTTGAGCGTTGATGCGTTCAGGCACTTCAATAGCTTGCTCAAACAGGGCAGGCCCCCGGTCAATAGATAAGGCAAAAAGGTCTGGCCGTGTTTGGTCGCCAATATGCAACAGGTCGGCAAAGCCTTCGGTAATCAGCAGTAGGGTAGGGGCGCCTTTTTGCTCAAGCAGGGCATTGGTGCCTTTGGTGGTACCCAGGCGCATGGCTACACGCGGCAAAGGCTGTGGGTACGGGGTGGCGGTTAGTAACCTGGCAGCCAGTACGGGTGCCTCTTCACCGGTGCTTAGCTCAAAAGTCAGCCCTTCAAGGTTGGCTTCCTGCTCAATACCAACAATGGTAAGCTGTTGTGTTTGCTGGTTGGCTGCTGTTACTGTTAGCTTTTGGTGATTACGGCCGGTTACAGTAAACTGGTAGCCCACCAGCAAATCCAGGGTAAAGCTGTCTGCCATGGCCACCATTAAAGTATCCCGGCTAATGCTTTTGGTAATGCGCCCTCTAATGGCACCGCTGCTTAATATTTTCAGTTCATGGCGCTGGCCTTTAGGGTCAAAACCTATACAATCGGTAAATGTGCCGCCCGTATCAGCCCAAATGGTCCATGTTGGCGCTGCCTTCTGCTCAGTCATAAGCCCCGAAAATAATAATATCTGTGGGTTTATTTCACAATTCGTTTAATTTAGGGCTTGCCTCTAAAAAAATGTATTGCCCAAAATAGTTGATTGCTTGCTGGCTTATGTGCTTGATTTTATTTGCCTGGGACAACCACCCTGATTTTAAATTACTTGTAGCGGCCAACCGAGACGAGTTTTATGAACGCCCCGCAGCCCCTGCTGCCTTTTGGAGCGACCACCCTGAGGTGCTTGCCGGCAAAGACTTAAAAGCTGGTGGCACCTGGCTGGGTATTACACGTAGCGGTAGGTTTGCTGCCTTAACTAATTACCGCGACCCTGAAAACATTAAAAAGAATGCCCCCTCACGCGGGCAGCTTACCCTTGACTACCTGGCCGGCTCAATGACAGCCATGGATTATCTGGAAGATTTGCTTGAGCGCGGCCATCATTACAACGGCTTTAACCTGTTAATTGGTGATGGAGAAGAGTTGTATTACCTCTCTAATTACGAAAATCGAATCCGTACGCTAAACCCGGGCGTTTATGGCTTAAGCAACGGCTTAATTGACGACCCCTGGCCTAAAGTAAAGCAAGGAAAAAAGATGATGGGCCAAATGCTGGAGGGCAATTACCTGCATCCAGATAACTTTTTTAAAGTGCTCAATAATAAAGATATTGCCCCTGATGAGGCGCTGCCCAAAACCGGGGTACCACTGCCCTGGGAGCGGGCACTTTCGGCTATGCATATTGTTACCAATAACTATGGTACGGTGTCATCAAGTGCAGTAATGGTTACACATGGCAAAGACATCATTTTTGCTGAGCGTGTACATGGTACCGTTTATCGCAATGCCAGTGACAAGCTGTTTGAACTGTCGTACCAGATTGACCCCATTAAAGACTAATATTACTATAGAGTAATCTCGCCCTTAATTGTTACCCTCCACCAGTACAGCCTGCTGATAAGAATGTGCCTGGGGTTTATCTGCAAAAAGTATCTTGGTTTGCTTCCAGGTGGTTTGAAACAAATCAGACATCCTATAGGCCTCAAGCGCTTCTGCACTTTGCCAGTGGCTACAAGTGGTCATAACATTGGGCTTTTGCTGGTCTTGCCACAACTCTAAATGGTGGCACCCCTCAAAGTTTCTAATGCGTTCTTTGGTGTTGTGAAACATCGCTAAAAACTGCTCGGTAGCCTCTGGCTTAAAGGTAAGGCGTACAATTCTGATTAACATATGTTTTGGAGAATAAAAAATGGCAGCAGGGGTGGCCTGCTACCATTGTATAATAATAAGTTAACTATTGCATATAATTAAAGGGCATTCAGATCAACCAGCCGTACTTCAACACGGCGGCTGTCTTGCGAGTTGCCTGAAATAGATTCTGTTTCACCAAAACCACGGGCTATGATTCTTCTTCTCACCACACCCTTGTGGTTAAAATAATTCAGTACTTCTATGGCCCTGTCGTTCGAAAGCTTTCGGTTATATTCGGGGTCGCCATCGGCAGAGGCATACCCTGATATTTCAACACCCAGGTTTTCATATTTAAGCATAGCCTTCAACAACTGGTTCAGCTTACCTGTATACTTATCTTTCAGGGTAGAACCATTCACTTCAAAGTAAACCTTGTGGTTTTCTTCCAGCAGCTTTTTGTCGTAACTGGCTGTTTCGCTTTTGGGCTGTTCAATAATTTCGCCCTTTTCAGTTACATGTAATGTAGGTAAGCTAAATATTGTATCGCCATCTACAACTTTCCGCTCAAGCGTTTCTTCAGTGCTTTCGTCATAATAATAAGTACGCATGGCAGCTTCAGAGCCTGCTGTAACTGAGTCAAAATCTATGTCATCAATCGGGTTTACCGTGTACATTAAGTCTAGAAAATACTCAAAGGCAGTGGTATCAGTAGAGGCAATGATGGCATCCATCACCTCATACAGGTCTAAGCTGTCATTACGCACCAGCATGGCTTCGTTGTTTTTTCTTGGTGACACCTTTTTGTCCCCACCGTGGTCATAAAAGGCATTTTTGACTGATACCTCCTGGCCCACCAATACATCAAACTGCTTAATTGGGCTTAGCAGTATTTTCTGGTACAGCTCGTAAAAATAAGTCTGGTTAGGAATGTTGATGTTAATCGTATAGGGCATAAATCCTTCAGACTCAATAATCATATCGTAGTTTTTACCCGGAGGGAAAATAATCAGGTAATTACCGGTTTCGATATTGGGGTTGTACACAAAGTCTACCTTATTGCCAGATTCAACATCCACCACCTTAATGGTAGTTGGTATGGGCTCTAAGGTTTCGCCATTTAAGATACGTCCCTTAACCAAGGTAAGGGGTATGTTGGCTTCTTCTTCGGGCATGTCAAGGTAGTAAATGTCCTGCCCACCTTTACCGCCAATTCTGTCAGACGAGAAAAAGCCCTTCTTGCCATCAGCTGTTAGCGTAAAATAATTATCGTCGTTTGGGGTGTTAATGGGGTAGCCCATGTTCTCTGGGCTGCTCCACTCAGTACCTAATAAAATACTCTTAAAGATGTCTTTACCACCCATAGTAATATGGCCGTTAGAGGTAAAGAATAAGATGCGCTGGTCGGGGTGAATAAAAGGGGCGTCTTCGTCCTTATTGGTGTTAATTTTTGGCCCTAAGTTTTTGGCTTCACTCCAATTGCCTTTATCATCTTTGGTTACCTTATAAATATCCATTCCACCGTACCCGCCGGGGCGGTTACTGGCAAAGAAAATGGCCTTTCCATCGGGGGTAATACTGGCAGTACTTTCAAGGTAGTTGCTGTTAATGTCCTTACCCAGGTAAGAGGGGGTAGACCAGTCGTTGCCAATACGATCTATTTCATACAGATTACCTGTATTATTAGGGCCACCAATGAAGATGAGCATCTTCTCACCATCAGCAGAAATACCGGCCGTGCCCACATTGTATTTGGTATTGACCGCCAGCTTTTGTGGTTGCTGCCACTCGCCATTGGCGTTGCGGTAAGAAATATAAATGTCTTCTATATAATCAGCACTTAGCCTTGATTTGCTGTTGCCGGGCCTTAATGCGGTATAGGCAATCACTGATTCGTCAGTAGATACAACCGGATTATACTCAGTAAACTCAGTGTTGATATGATCGGGCATGCGCTTAATGTCAACAATGCGCGATTGTGAAATCAGGATCAAGGCGTTGTTTGCAATGGCAATGCGTTCGTCAACCTCTTCGCTACGTTTGCTATCTCTTGGCCCTAAGGTTTCCTGGTAGCGGTTAAATTGTTCAATGGCTTTTTTAAAGCTGGTCACTTTGTGGTATAACTGCCCCAGAAAGTACATTGCCTTGGGGGGCACCTCCTGGCTGTTGGCCGCAATTGCCTTCTCAAGGTAGGGTATAGCTTTAACCTGATCGTTTACTTCAAACAAATTGAAGTAGCAAAAGCCAATCTTATACTGTGTGGCTGCCGACTGGTCGCCCCCTTGGGTTGCTTCAAGCAGTAAGGGCAAAGCTTCGCGGTAGTTTTTAATAAAAATTAGCTTATCGGCCTTATAAATTAGCTTGTCTACTTTAGTGTTTTGTGCAAACGATGCATGTGGTAAGCAAAATACTAGTAAGGCAAATAGAAATAATAATCGTGTCGTAATCTTCATCTTAGCGTGCACCTTTAATCATTGTACCTTGCTAAAGTACATTATTTTACCTATATAGTTTACAATAATTTATGCTATTAACTTACAGACAGAAGTAAAATTGACTCATTTACAGCCTACTAACGATCAGAAACAGATTTTAGTGCATTTAACCTTTGGCGTACCGGTGGGTGTGAATAGTTGAAAAATACATACCAACTATGGGGTAATAATTCGCTCAGGTTGTGCGAGGTTAGTTTTTTGAGGGCGCTAATCATAGCCATTGGGTCAGCAGTGCTGGCCGCAAAGGCATCTGCCTCAAACTCATTTTTACGGCTATGGGCGTTTTGTGCCAAACCCAGTAGTTGTGTAATAGGCGAGTACAAGATGCCAAAGGCAAGCAGGTTTAAGTGGTAAGATGTTTTGTTACCACCCATAGCCAATGAAATGTCTGTATTATAAATCATTAATGACAACACAAAAAGGGTTAGGCCTATTTGAGCTATTCCTATTACTAAACCTGTAATGATGTGTTTCTTTTTGTAATGCCCAACTTCATGAGCCAGTATGGCCACAAGCTCATCAGTAGTATGTTGTTGCAGCAGGGTGTCATACAACACTACTTTCTTACGGCGACCCCAACCAGTAAAAAATGCGTTTGACTTTGCCGAGCGTTTTGAGCCATCAATGACCAATATATTGTTTAACGGAAATTTTACTTTGGCTGCGTAGGCTTCAATAGCAGTTTTGAGCTCTCCATCAGGCAGGGGTGTCAGTTTATTGAACAGGGGTAGAATCAACGAAGTAAAAAATGTATTAGCCAGCAGCATAAATAAAATAGCCACCGCCCAGAACCACAGCCAGAATTCTGTACCACGCCAGAATACAAAGAAAATGAATACGCTAAGCAGCAGCCCACCTATAATAGCAGTAATTACGTAGCCTTTAAGCTTGTCAAGCACAAAGGTTTTTAAGGTTGTTTTGTTAAACCCAAAGCGCTTTTCAATTACAAAGGTACCATAAAGGCTAAAAGGAAGTGCCAGCAAATCAGAACCAATAAACAACACCCCAAAAAATGCCAGGGCTTGGGGCAGTTCCCACAGAAAATGATACCGGGCCCAGGCATCTATCTGGCCCAAAAAACCAGTAGCAATAACTGTAAATAATACAAGAAATGAAAATGTGCTGCTTACCAGTTCAAATTTGCCTGTGGCGGCTTGGTAAGCCATGGCCTGTTTGTATTGCTCGGGGTCGTATATGTCGTTAAGGTCTTCAGGTAGCGCCTGTGCGTTGCTTCGTCTGTTCAAGTAGTTCAATACCTGGCTACCAATGAAACTGACAGCAATAATAGCCAGGAACAGAATAAGAAACGACTGGTACCCCATAAGCAATAAAGGGTAGGAGAGAACCCTACCCGGTTTTGATTAAATTTTGGGGCAGGGTATTTGCCTTACATTCTTTGGCGGGATGCGCTTTTTGCTTTGAATGCGGTAAGAGATTGACACTTCGTGTGCTCCGCCACTGTCAATACCCAGGTCAGATAGAGTATAATCAAAGCTGTAGCCTACGTTCAAACCTCTGATATCAAGCACACCAACCATTAGCACCAACGATTCATTGTTAGATTGACCTTCGAGTGCCTTAATGGGCAGCCCACGATACCAGGCACCCAATACCAGTGGTTCGTAGTTAATGTACATGCCTACATCTAACTGGTCAAAATCGCCCTGGTATTTATATTGAAAAGTAGGCTGAAAGCTCACCTCTCTGGTATTGTTCAATTTGTTTACATATGGCTTGTCGCCCAGTTTAAACTTGTAACCACCGTGAATTGAATAGCGGGTAGCTAACTGGATGTTATCATTTTCAAGAAATGAAATCGAGGGTGTATTGACGTGCATGGCAGAAACACCAATCCAGAAGTTGTCAGAAAACAGCAAGCCACCCAGGCCTAAGTCCAGGTAATTGGTATTGGCATCAGCCCCAATGGCTGCAATTTCAGCACTAACAGCCTGATCAATTTGCCCGGTTTGGCGGTTAATCTGGTCAGGAAACAACAAACCACCAAAGTTAACCTCACGCAGGGCATACCCTATATTGGCACCAACTCTTACAGTAACGCCCTGCGTTACCGGTAGCTGGTATGCATACTGCAAGCCTATAGAGGTAGTACTTAAGCCACCAATGCCCTCTTCATCGCGTGTAATAATAGCACCTATGCCGCTATTGGCATTGGCAATGAAATGATCAACATAGGCTGAGTAAGTTACAAAGTTGCCGTTATTAATCTGAGGCCACTGGTTGCGGTAATTCAAGCCTACACGCGTCCACTCTGTAGTACCTGCAAAGGCAGGGTTCAGGTAGAGCGGTGCCGCGTAAAACTGTGAAAACTGGGGGTCTTGTGCCCGCAGCTCACTACAAAACAACACAAACAGCATCAAAAGGCTAAAAATGATCTTCTTCATGCACCTGCTTTTATAGTTATAATGGCTCATTTGCGCTCATTGCAAATGTTAGCATTAATATTCAAATAAGAAAATAAATAATTTTTAATTTAGTATTCCTTTTAATTGAGATTATTATTCTTTCCTTTGGTTTTTGTTTCAAAGATTTAAAATTTACAGTATTTCTTTTGCGTTACAAAGCAAACGGGTAAATACATAATATATTATAGGATGAAATATACTAAGCTGTGTATTCGGGGTGTGTTGAATACCATTTGTGTTAGTGTAGTTTCGTTGCTGTTTTTACTACCGGGCGTTAGTCGGGGCCAGGAAACTGACCTGACTGCGCACAACTGGTACTTTGGCGGCAC
>CAZXTW010000035.1:14428-17694 GCA_964643525.1 uncultured Roseivirgaceae bacterium | reverse complement strand
ATAGACTTAAAGTCTTTTATTTGGTTCTGGTAGACTTAACAAGTCTTATAAGGGTAAACCAAGTATAAAGTATTGTGGCCAACAATCAATGCCTTTGGTAGAGAACTAGCTTAATAATATTCAAAAACACCCAATAAAGCTTTTGAGGGGTTTGTTTGGCATTTAAGAAGATAATATTTAGGCATATGTTTGGCATTTACGAATATAATCCCTTCATTTGTTTGGCAATTACGAATGTAATAGCGAGGTAGTGGTTGCAGGGCTTTATAGTAAAAGAGACCAATACAATGAAAGGATCGCATTTAGGTGAGTTTGAAGAGATGGTGCTGCTAATTGTAGGCATCTTGAACGGCGAGGCCTATGGCATAGCCATTTTAAAAGAAATAGAGGCACATACCGGGCGTATGGTTACGGTAAGTACGGTGCACACCGCCCTGTACCGCCTGGAAGAAAAGCGGTTTGTAGCCTCTGAAGTGGGCGGGGCCAGTAAGGCACGAGGCGGGCGCAGCAAACGCCTGTATAAGATTACAGCCGATGGCCGTGCCGCGCTGGAACACGCCCGCAGCGTACGTAACAGGCTTTGGAATATGATGCCCGGCCTTGATCAATGAAGGCCGGCCAATACAATAACCCACCCCGGTGGGTAGATAATTTTTTAGATGCGGTACTGAAAAGCCGCTTTGCCGATGAGGTGATTGGCGACTTACACGAGTGGTTTGACTGGAAACAGGAAACACTGAACGGGGCCAGCCTGGCCTTACACTATGCCTGGGCAGTGATTACCAGCCTGAGGTGGCATAAACTCAAAAAAATCAGATTCATTATTATTCATTTGATCGACTTTATTATGATCAGCAACAACATTAAAATCAGCCTGCGGTCGCTGCTACAGCATAAGCGCTTTACGTTAATTAACATAATAGGGCTAACGTTTAGCTTTGTGTCGTTTTTGTACATTTATGCTTATGTGCAGTATGAGCGAAGCTATGATAACTTTCACCCCAAAGGTGACCATATTTACCGGGTTATCAGGCACCACATCCCCTCGGGTAACGCCAGCCAGTATACGGCTACACCGGTAGCCCCTGCCTTTTTGAGCAACTTTGGCAGCCGGGTGCAGATTGCGCGCTTTGGGCAGGATGCCGTTATTGTTGAAGCGGGTGACGACAGCTATTACGAAGCCGGTTTTTACTGGGCCGATACCACGCTGTTTGAGGTGTTTCACTTACCGTTTTTGTATGGCAGCCCTACCAATGCCCTGAAAGACCTGAATACAATTGTGTTGACGCAAGAGGTGGCCGAAAAGTATTTTGGGCCGGGCGTAGACCCCGTGGGTCAATTGTTGCCCGTAAAGGTATATGATGGCAATGCTGAGCTACTGATGCGGGTAGATGGGGTGCTGAAGGCTCTGCCCCCTAATACTGACCTGCCTTTTGAACTACTGGGCAGCATTGGCAATGCCCTTGAGCTGTACAAGCAGTTTAATAATAATTGGGACTTTTTTTGGCTGCAAACTTATGCCTATGTGCCTAACCCGGCAGATGTGCCTGTGATTGAGGCCGGGGTGTATGATATGATTGATGGCGCATTGGGTAAAAAGAGCGCCGAAATGCTGACGTTTACTTTTCAGCCCCTTAGTGATGTGCACCTGCATTCGGCCCGCATCCGTGGTGGTGGCAGTACCAGCGAGGCTTACCAGGTCATTACCCTATCAGTAATAGGTGTGTTTATTGTGCTGATTGCCACCATTAATTACTTGAACCTGATGGGGGCCAGCCTGAATAAACGCCGCAAAGAGGTGAGCGTACGCAAGGTAATGGGGGCCACCAGGCGGCAAATGTTTGGCCAGTTTTTAACAGAAGCCACACTTACTATTGTGATTAGCCTGTGCCTGGCCTTAATTGTGGCTGTGGTGCTTTGGCCCTATTATACGGGTTTTGCCGGCAAGCCAGTGCCAGAAAGCATCTTATTAAATTGGCCCACTGCCCTGTTTTTGGTGGCTATGGTACTGGTTTGTGGGGCGCTGAGTGGTATTTACCCGGCATGGCTGCTTACCTCGATACCCACCACTCAATTGATCAGTGCCCACCAGCAAAAGCTACGCAGAAACAAAGGGCACCGCCTGTTGGTAGCAGCCCAGTTTGCCGCTTCGGTTTTTTTAATTGCTTTTGCCCTGTTGATATACCGCCAGGTGAACTTTATGGCCACCAAAGACCTGGGCTTTAACAAAGAGCAGTTGATGAGTATTAAGATTGAAGACCGCGATTTGCAGCAACAGGTGATGGATATGAAGGCGGCAATGCAAAATGTGGCTGGTGTTGCCTCAATTACTGCCAGCAGCGAGTCGTTGCCAAGTGCCATGAACAATGGCGGGGCCTATTGGTGGGATGAAGACTCAAAGACCCGCCGACCCTTTGTGAACCTGGTGGCGGTAGACCGCGATTTTTTTAAGACGTTGGAGATACCGTTGCTGCAAGGGCGAGACTTTTTGCCGGGCGAAGTCTATGGTAAGGGCAGCCCTGTAATATTGAACCAGGCAGCCATTGCCAATATGGAGCGCTATAACCCCTTGAATAACACCATTTGGGTAGATGGTATGGAGCATCAGGTAATAGGTGTGGTGGCTGATTACCATTACCAGTCGTTGCAAAACGTAGTGCATCCGGCGGTATTTTTTCTGGGAGGCGAAAGCCGGATGAGCCCGGATAACCTGATTGTGCGCCTGGGTACGGGCCAGTTGTTCAGAACCATTAACGATTTAGAAGATGCCTGGGAAAGTTTTGCCACCAAAGAGTTTTTCAGCTTTCAGTTTGTTGATGCCAGCTACCAGCAGGTGTATAACGGAGAGCGCCGGTTTTTACGCTTATTTGCCTTTTTTGCCCTGCTAAGCGTGGTCATTTCGTGCATGGGGCTGTATGGCCTGGTGTTGTTTACTACTGAAGAGCGCAGCAAAGAAATTAGCATCCGCAAGGTATTGGGCAGTACAGCGGGGCAGATTATGGTGCTGGTGGCCCGCCGCTTTTTGGTATTAATTGCCGCAGGCTTTGTGCTGGGCATACCGTTGGCAGTGGTTTTTGCCTATGACTGGCTGTCGCAGTTTCCGTACCGCATTGGCATAGAGGCTGGTATTGTAGCTGCCGCTGCCCTGATAGTACTGGCCATTGCCGCTGCTACCATAGGCTTTAATACCTTCAAAGCCGCCGGCTCAAACCCGGTGAAGTACCTTAGGAATGAATGATTCTTAATTGATAATGGACAATAGACTC
>CAZXTW010000035.1:13185-14328 GCA_964643525.1 uncultured Roseivirgaceae bacterium | reverse complement strand
CTCTAAACTCCAACCTCTAAATTCTAAACTCCAACTTCTAAAACTAAGCGGGTGAGAAGATGAAGGCTATGGCCAGGCGGCCGGCATTGCCTATTTGGTTGCCGGCCAGGTTATCGGCCAAAGGCATTTGGTAGGTAATTTGCAGGGTATGCTGCCAGCGGTTAATGTCAACGCCCAGCTGCCCAAACAGGCTGGTGCCCCCACTGAGCTGCTGCTCAACACCCTGGTAGGCATCATTACCGGTGCTTTCAAGGTAGGCTCCAGCGCGGGGTATAATGTTCCAGAGGCCTTTCTGAAACTGGTAAAAAAACACCTGGCTTATGTTAAAGCTGTTGGCAAAGTCATAGCCATGACGGCCGTTGCTGTTCACGACATAGCTCATGCCTGCATCAAACCCGAACCCCTCGCGGTACCATTGGTAGTTGAGGCGCAGGCCATAAGCCCAGGCACCTGCCCCAGGCTGAATAACCGGGTCGAACGCCTGGCCCTCGCTGTTTTGCACGCGGTACCTGCCCGTAGGGGCCTTAATAATGATACCCGGCCGCAGCGTATGCTTCACAGCCCCCTTTTGGGTTTGGTGTATCCAATCGGCCGCAATAGTCAGGTCGCCAAAGCCTTTTACACGCATAGTGCTGTCAGTAAATGGGCTGGTGGTGCTGGTGGCCAGGCGGCGGTAATATACCGTATTGTGCTCATAAGGCAGCAGCACCATCAGGTTAACCTTCTGCTTAAAAGTATAGTTGGCGCGCAGCTCCCAGCTGCGGTAGGTTTCATAATCTTGCGCTGATTTATCGGCATATACGCCCTCGCGTTCGTCGGGCTCGTGCTGGCTATAGGCAATGGGGTTGTATAGCCCATGTTGCAGGGGCATGGCCCCAAACGGGCTGCCAGGCCGGGTAAAGCTGTGGGTATTGCCCAGGTGGCCATAGCCGTTCAATACACGGTAGCGGTATACCAGGCCAAAAAAGGTGCGTTGCTGCAAGGGGCTGCACTCGTACAAATTGCACACATCACAGGCCTGGGCAGGGGCAGTACTTAATGTAAATGCAATAGCGAAGTATAAGGTAAGTGTGCGTAGTAGTTTATTCATTGTGATTTGGTTGTGTGTACGCTTCGGGAGACGCGATGAATCGGCGTCTCTAC
>CAZXTW010000035.1:0-13085 GCA_964643525.1 uncultured Roseivirgaceae bacterium | reverse complement strand
TTCGGGAGACGCGATGAATCGGCGTCTCTACCTTTTCTGAATTCCAGCCTCTAAATTCTAACTTCTTACGACTAGCCTCTAATTTCTAAACGCCGGGTTGTTGATAAAGGCAGAGTCGGTCAGGGTTTCAAGAAAGGCAATAATGGCCTCCTGCTGGGTAAAGGTAAGCGGCACGCCGGTGGTGCCGTTGGGTTGTACCAGGGTGCTGTCAAGGGTAGGGGCTTGCTGCACATCTTCTGTATAGTGGTGGATTACCTCCCAGAGGGTTTCAAAGCGCCCATCATGCATATAGGGGCCGGTCAGGGCCACATTGCGTAGGGTAGGGGTTTTGAACTTACCTAAATCAGCCTTGTCATTGCTAATGCGGTAGCGCCCCTGGTAAATGCCGTCATGTGCTGTATTGGCAAATGCTTCAGATGAATTCAAGCCGTTGTTGTGGTAGCCATGGTCAGTAAAGAAAGGGGGCGTATGGCAGGAGGCGCAATGGGTGTTAAACAGCAGCATGCCTTCAGCCTCTTGCTGGGTAAACTGTTCGATGGGCTGCCCTTGTTGTTGCGTATTGCGTACAATACGGTCATACCGGCTGTTGTTGCTGATAAGCGTACGCTGAAACTGCGCCAGTGCGCGCACCACATAGGCAGATACAATAGAGTCAGTACCGAAGGCGGCCTTAAAGGCACTGCGGTAGGTGGCATCTTGTTGCAGGTAGTTCAGCATTTTGGGTACATCGGCGGCCATCTCATCAGGGTGCATCAGGGGGGCAAAGGCCAGCGACTCAATGTCTTTGGCGCCTCCATCCCAAAACAGGCCCTCTTGCCAGGCCAGGTTAATGAGCGCTGGGGCATGCCGCAATAGCGGCTGGCCTGAGGCCCCTGCCTGGCTCAGGGCAGTGCCATCAGTAAAAGCCAGTGCCTGCTGGTGGCATGAGGCACACGATACCTGGCCATTGGCCGAGAGGTTGGCATCATAAAACAGGCGTTTACCCAGGGCTATACCTTCAGCACTGAAAGGGTTGCGTGGGGGGTGGGGCACCTGGGCAGCCAGGGAGGCAGGGGTGGCCCCGCTCTGCACAGCATACAGGGCCGAAGCATGGGTTACCGGCTGGGGGCCACTACAGGCCCCCAGGCCAAGTATCAATGCCAGGGCTATCACTATTGATAAACCAATGCCTAATGCCCTGCCCACCTTATTGCGCGTTGGTAAGCGTTAAGAAATCAGTACCGTAATTCTCTGCCACGGCGGTAGCTACGTCACCGCCCTTTACAGGGCCATCAGCATTAAATGCAATGGTGTTGGGGCTACGGAATATATTTTGCACCTCGGTAGTGAAGTTCACGGTATTGGTACCACCTGCGGCTACGGTTAAGCTGGCCGGGTAGGTTAGCTTGCGGTAGTTGGGGTCACTGCCAATATGGTATACCATGGGGGCGGCATCAGCCCCGGCAGGGTAATACTGCCCTTCAATTAACAGAAACTTATAGCCGGTGTTCCAGTTCCAGGCCATATTGCTGGTGGGGTCAAGATCGCCCAGTTGGTCAATAGAGGTGTTGCTGCCATTATCTACCCCAATGGCCAGCTCAATCTGGTCATAACTGCCAGCAGGCACATCGGCAATGGTAAACTCAAACATATGGCTGGTGGCGGTGGCCTCTACCAGGTGGTAGCTGTCAGGGGCTACAAATAGCTCGCCACTGGTGTTGTTGCGCAGCTTAATATTACTGATAAAGAATTTGAACTCTGATACGTCAAACTCATCTCCATTTTCATTGGTATAACGGGTGCTGCCTACCTCCAGAGGCTGGCCACCAATGAGGTTGGTTACCTGTAAGGTAATGCTGCCGGTGGTGATGGCACCTTCGTCATCACTGCTACAGGCTTCAAAGCCTGCAAAAACCATAACCAGTATGGCTACAAATAATAAACTGTTAGATACAGAACGCATAGTTTGTTAATTGGTAAAGGGGTTAGAAAAATCTGGGTTATTGATGAATGTCTCGTCGGTAAGCATTCGTAAAAAAGCCAGTATGGCTTCTTTCTCTTCCTGGGTCAGGAACAGCCGCGGGGGTGTTCCGGGGTTCTCTTCGTTGCTGGCCTCTTCAATCAACACGTCAAGTGTTTGGCTGTCTTGAATCAACTCATTGTAGTGGTCAACTACCTGCTCTAGCGTAGCAAAGCGGCCGTCGTGCATGTATGGGGCTGTCAGGGCAATATTACGCAGGGTAGGGGCTTTGAACTTGCCTCTGTCGGCTTCATTACCGGTTACGGCAAACAGCCCCTCGGCCAGGTTGGCATCGGTATCCAGTCCATTGTTATGAAAGCCATTCAGCCCATCGCGTGCCCCACTGGTCAGGAAATTGGTGTGGCAGTCGCCGCAATTACCCCCGCGCAGGCTAATAGCTGGCTCTGGGTGGGTAAAAAACAGCTCCATGCCCAGCAGTTCCTGGCTGGTGGGCTCATACTCGCCACGCAGGTAGCCCTGGCGAATCGTCAGAGATTAACGTACGCTGAAACTGCGCCAGTGCTTTGGCAATATGATCGGCAGTGACGGTGCTGCTGCCAAAGGCGGCTTCGAACATGGGTGGGTACAGCTCAGTAGCCTGTAGCTTGGCTACGGTCTGGTCAAGGCTTTGGTGCAGCTCAATAGGGTCAAGTATGGGCTCCAGGGCCTGGTCTTCAAGTGTTTCAGAGCGGCCATCCCACAGAAAGCTGGGTACCCACAACAGGTTGGCCAATGACATGGCGCTGCGTGTGCCTGCAATACCATCAATGCCGGTGCTTACGGCCAGGCCGTCAGTAAAGGCCTTTTCCTGTTTATGGCAGCTGGCACAGCTTTGGGTGTTGTTGCCTGAAAGGCGGTTTTCATAAAACAAATGCCTGCCCAGGGCCACACCTTCTACTGTTGTAGGGTTGTTGGCTGGTATGGTAAAGTCACCAAAATAAAAAGGAGCTTCCAGTGCCAGCGGGGTGGGCCCGTCAGGGCCATCGGGGCCGTCGCTGCCACCGCAGCTGCTTAGCACAGCCAGCCCTGATAATAAACAGCATAATAATAGGTATCGCACCATAAGGGTAAAGGTCATAGGTTAAGAGGCACTGTTACAACGGCGCAGGGCCGGTGCTATGTTCCCAAAGTTTAGGTTGGGGTGTATATTCAACGATATCAGCATGGAATATATGATTATAACACAGTTAGTTGATGTAGTAACCATGATAGTTATTGAGTAAACCAGCCGTATTCTTGGTAAACACATGTGCCTGAGTCAGTCATTTCTGCTCCGTTCATTTTCTTTTGCTCCCCCAAAAGAAAACGAACCAAAAGAAAAGGGGGCCACAGCGAAGCCGCCACCACACAAATCCACGTTTAGGCCACGCCGCTGTGGACATCTGCCCTCCTTAGCGTCAGGAGTGATAAATATCAAGACAATTAAGAACTACTCATACCAATGATATGAAAGTAGCAAACGGTTTTGTGAAATTGCTGCGTAAACGTTTTTACCCGAGTTGTGGGGGTTGCGGTGCAGGCTGAAAGTAGGGAGAAGTATAAATAGGTGTTGTGTAAGGGGCAACCGCTGGTGTAATGGCAGGTGCCTTAACTACAGTATAGGCAAAGCTATGAAAGAGGTACTGCGGCTGCTGAAACTCAACCAGAAGGGCATCCTGCTGGTCGGGGCTAGCCTCATTGAGCCAGTTTTTAAGAACACATTGACCCCCACAAATGGTAATGGGCCGCTCTTTATTAACACACAGCACTTCTGCTATATACTCACGGTTAACCTCAAAGTACCACGTGATGAGCGAGGTATTGAGTAACTGCACAGTAAACAGACAGGCAAACGCTATGGCCAGTACTTTTTTCAATTCATATTAATTAATGTACAACAAATGTAGGGGCTGAAACTGGCAATAGGAAGTAGCAGAAGGCTATTCTGAAAAAAAAGTAAATATTTTTTTGCCGGGTATTAAACCTTTGATGGTGTTGGGCCTCTAAGAACCAAACAATAACAAAAACAGCCTGCACAGACTAAGCAGGGCAGGCAGCGTAAAGTAAAAACAGGATTTAATAAATACACCTACCATGAAAAAGTTGATTGTTCTAACGATGATGTTGTTTGCATTTGCAGTAGCTGCCCATGCACAAACCAGAACCCCCAAAGCCAATGCCCGCCAGGCCAGACAGTCGGTAAGGATAGCAGAGGGCCGCGCCACCGGTGACTTAACGCGCCGCGAAGCCCAGGGCTTGAGGGCCCAGCAGAGGCATATACACCGCACCGAGCAGCGCATGAAGGCCGATGGCGTAGTGACCGGCAGAGAGCGGGCCGTACTGAACAAGAAGCAGAACCGGGCCAGCCGCAGCATTAGACGCCAAAAGAACGACGGCCAAACCCGCAGGGGTGTGTAAAATAGAAATTAATGTAGTTTGTTTCTCATAGTTGTTTAATCAGGAGGGTCGCCCTTTGGCAGAGGGGCGGCCCCTTCTAGACCTTAGAAGTAAGAGGGAAGAATTTAGAATAGAAAGATTGTAGCTAAGGCTGAAGTGATTGCAAGAGCTTAAATAAAGCAGATACAAGTACTGTAAGATACAGTTACCATAATTAAGTCGGATTGAATGTTAAAAAATCCCTGCTGGCTATCAGCAGGGATTTTTTTTATGAGTTAACCTGTATGTCTGGTTCAGTTACAGTTCTACCTCTACCTGGTTGCGCAGCAGGTCATCCATGGTTTCGCGCTTGCGAATGAGGTGGGCCTGCCCTTTGTAAATCAGGGCTTCGGCAGGGCGCAGGCGCGAGTTGTAGTTAGAGGCCATCATAAACCCGTAAGCACCGGCGTTTTTAATGGCGAGGATATTGCCTACATGTACTTCGTTCATTTTACGGTCCAGCCCAAAGGTATCCGTCTCGCAAATGTACCCTACCACGGTATACACCCGTTTTACCCCTTCGGTATTAGAGAGGTTAATTATTTCGTGGTAAGAGTCGTACATCATGGGCCGCAGCAGGTGGTTCAGGCCAGAGTTCACCCCAACAAACACAGTGGCTGGCGAGGTTTTGATTACATTGGTTTCAACCAGAAACAGGCCGGCCTCGCTTACCAGAAACTTACCGGGCTCAAACCAAAGCTCAAGGTCAGTGCCGTATTCTTTACTAAAGTCGTTAAATACTTCGCCCAGGCGCTGGCCCAGCTCTTCCACATCTGTGGTAATATCGCCTGCTTTGTAGCCTACCTTAAAGCCACTGCCCAGGTCAATAAACTTCAGGCCTTCAAAGCTGCGGGCCACATCAAAAATAATATTGGCCCCACGCAAAAACACTTCAGTATCCAGTATGTCAGAGCCTGTGTGCATGTGCAGGCCTGTAACATTAATATTGCAGGTTTTGACCACCCTTAGTATATGGGGCAGTTGGTAAAATGAAATGCCAAACTTTGAATCGACATGGCCGGTAGATATCTTTTTGTTGCCCCCCGCCATAATATGTGGGTTGATGCGAATACAGCAGGGCACTGTATGGCCATAGTCGTGGCCAAAGCTTTCAAGTACTGAAATATTGTCGATATTAATCATAAGGCCCAGCTGCACGGCCTCTTTGATTTCGTCATAGCTTACACTGTTGGGTGTAAACAGTATTTCACTGGGGCTAAAGCCTGCCATCATACCCAGGTGGGCTTCCTGGATAGACACCACGTCAAGCCCGGCGCCCCCCTGTTTGATGAGCTTTAATATGGAAAGATTGGTTAACGATTTGGCGGCGTACTTAATCTTGAGGTTTACACCAGCAAAAGCCTGTTGCAGGCGTTTTATCTGGCTCAGAATTTTTTCGGCGTCGTAAACATACAGTGGTGCCCCATGGGCGGCGGCCACGTCTAAAAGGTCTACCCCTTGAACATGGTAGCGGTTGTTAATCAGTTCCATATGTGTGCTCATTTGTAGCTTACACAATCAATTTAGCTGTTTGGCCCTGGCTGTGCCCGGGCAAACAGAACGGCAAAGATACACCAAGCTGGCTGGTATGGAAGCACAATTTATACAGCAAAAAAATACCGGCAGGTAAATTTACCAGCCGGTATTACGGTACAAATCGCGTAACGGGATTCAGAAACTAGTCTATCAATATCTTTTTGGTTACTGCTTTGCTGCCCTGGCGTATTTGCAGCATGTACACGCCGCTGTCCTGATCGGTCAGGTCAAGCTCCTTCATGTACACGCCTTGGGGGCTGTCAAGGTGCTCGCTATATACCTCCTTGCCACTGAGGTCAAGAATGCGGATGTCAATAGGCTCATTGGCTTCTGCATTAAACTGCAGGGTAAACTTGCCATCGTTGGGGTTGGGGTAATAGTTCAGGCCTTGTAGCTTGAGGCTGTTGTTCTCTAACTTCAGCTTGCGCAGGGTGGCCTCGTCGTCGGCACTGACATCTTCAATATGCAGGCGGCTGCCCTGAAATATAAACGTGTGTACGTTGCTGCCATTGGGCGCTACGCGTATCATGCGGTGCTGGTAGCTTTTTTCCAGTGCTTCCATTTGCGCTTCAAGGGCTTCCATCTGCGCTTCCAGGTCTACCCCTTTCTCCTGCAGCTTCTCTCTTAACTCCTGCATGCGCTCTTGCAGGGCCTCGAACTGGGGGCTGGCTTGGTGTTGGTCAAAATCAAAGTCGAAATCAAAATTAAAATCAAAGTCGCTGTCACCATCTTTCAGCACCATAATATTGCCCTGGGCATCGTGCAGGCGCTCAATTGAAATGTTGGCCTTCTCTAGTGCTTCCTTAACAGTAACCATTACCTCGTCGTCAAGTTGCTCTAAAAAAACATCTTCCTCGTCGTTAATGATCACCACGCTCTGGTCGTTGTCATTGCGCAGCTTTAACCTGAAGTGGTTTTCATCGCCGCCCATATACTTCTCTTTGAATTCTTTCAGGGCCTGGTCGTTGTCCATTTCATCCTGGCTGCTGTACCGGCCGCTGTAGCTTACGGGGTTGCCCTGCTCGTCAGTAGCTTTGAGCTCAATGACGATATTGGCCTTTTCTTTCTTTTTGTTTTGGGCATGGCTTACGTCCATGCTGATAAAAAGCAGCGTGAGCACGGTTAGCGCTGCTATTAGCCTGGGGTGTTTAAGTAAAGCGTTCATCATTCCGATTTATTTTGAAATTTTAAGCAAGATATTAGATATGCCCCTGAAATGCGCTGTGGGGCCAGTTAAAGGATGTTAAAAAAGGTTAAAGGCCAACCTTGGCGGCCTTATTCGCGTAATTTTGTGGCAATGAGTAAGTACAATTTACACATCATTGCGGCATGCATGGCCGTGGCACTGGTAGGGCTGATCTCGTTTCAGTTTTATTGGATTAACAATGCCATTAGCCTGGGCAAGGAGCGCTTCAGGCAAGAAGCACTGGAGGCCATGAACGCAGTAGCCATGCAGCTGGAACGCAACGAGGTGCGTGATGTGGCCGTGAACAACTTTAAGTCAAAGTTTAGCTTTACCGGGCTGGTTGATGTCAATGAAGATTCAGTAGAGTATATTGAAAGCAGCTTTGAGAAAAAGGTGCTGCCCCGCAGTTTTATTATTCTGGATGAAGGTGATGAGCAGCCCGAGGTGCGCCTGCATTTTGAAACTGATATGGCCAATAATATTATAGGGGTAGAGGTGAAGAATGAGCTGGAGGGCCGCATGCGTGAGCAGGAAGATATTTTGGTATATGGTGATAGCCTGCGGGTAGTGGAGATGAAGATTGCCGAGCTGAACCAGCAGAACCGCAAGATTACCGAAAATATTAAAAAGGTGGTGCGCAAGTCTGAAATGGTAAACACGGTACTGTACGAGCTGTTGATGCACGAAAAGGCCCTGGGCGAACGCGTGCCGATGGAGGCCTTGCGGGGCCTGCTTGATGCTGAGTTTGCCAACCGGGGCATTGACCTGAATTATGAGTATGCCATTGCCGATGCCGAAGGGCGGGTAAGCATGCGGTTGGCCTCGTACAATGAAGATTTGTTTCAAGACAATGCTACTTATGAGGTAAACCTTTTTCCGAACGATATTCTGGATACTTCGGCCAAACTAAAGGTATACTTTTATGACCAGCAGGGCTTTTTGTTCAGGCAAATATGGGTATCGTTATTTGCTTCGGTGCTATTAATAGCTACCATTTTGTTCTGCTTTGTTTTTAGCCTGCAAACCATCAGAAAGCAAAAGAAGCTTTCAGAGATAAAGAACGACTTTATCAATAATATGACGCATGAGTTTAAGACACCCATCAGCACGGTGTCGTTGGCTACAGAAGCATTGCAAGACCCTGATATTAGCAGCCACAATGACTTTAGGCAGCGTTATTTAAAAATTATTAGCGAAGAGAATAACAGGCTGGGCATGCAGGTAGAAAAAGTGCTGCAAATAGCCACTTTAGATAAGAAAGATTTTAAGCTAAAGCTTGATAAGGTAAATGTGCATGAGGTGCTACAGCAGGCTTTGGCCAATATTGACTTGCAGGTGCAAAAGCGTGGTGGGGTGTTAGATACCAACCTGGCGGCGGCGGCCTCAGTAGTGGTGGCTGATAAGCTGCACTTATCAAACATTTTGTACAATTTGTTAGATAATGCCAATAAGTACAGCCCAGAAGCCCCCCACATTACTGTTAACACCAAAAGTACCAAAACGGGCATTGTGATTAATATTGTTGACCGGGGCATTGGCATTAGCCGGGAGGCTGTGAGCCGTATTTTCGATAAGTTTTACAGGGTGCCTACCGGCAACCTGCACGATGTAAAAGGGTTTGGCCTGGGCCTGGCCTATGTGAAGATGATGGTGGAGGCCCATGGCGGCCTGATTAAAGTGCAGAGCGAGCCCAGAAGGGGCAGTAATTTTGAAGTGTATATTCCTTTTGAGTATGGAAAAGCATAAGCTATTAATTGTAGAGGATGACCCCAACCTGGGGCAAATCTTAAAAGAGTATTTAGAAATGAAGGGGTATGATGCCCACCTGTGCAAAGACGGCCAGGCCGGGATGGACGCCTTCAAAAACGGCAGTTATGACTTTTGCATACTGGATGTAATGATGCCCAAGAAAGATGGCTTTACCCTGGCCCGTGAAATTAGAGATATGGATACCGAAACGCCGGTGATATTTTTAACGGCTAAGTCATTAAAAGAAGATACCATAGAGGGCTTAAAGCTGGGGGCCGACGATTATATTACCAAGCCCTTTAGCATGGAAGAGTTGCTTTTGCGGATGAAGGCCATTATGCGGCGGGCAAACAACAGCAACAATGCCCAGGGCCCAGCCAAAGAGGTATCGGCCTTTGATTTTGGGGGCTTTCATTTTGACTATAACCAGCAGTTGCTTACTCATATTAGCCAGGAGCCCAAAAAGCTAACGGCCAAAGAGGCAGGTTTGCTGCGCTTGTTGTGCCTCCATATTAACAGCACCCTGGAACGCTCGGCCGCGTTGAAAGAGATTTGGGGTGACGACAGTTATTTTAACGCCCGCAGCATGGATGTATATGTAACCAAGCTGCGCAAGCTGTTAAAAGCCGATGAGCATGTACAGATTATTACCGTACACGGGCAGGGCTTCAGGCTGGTTACGCTGGGGCAGTAAACCACTTGATTGTACCGGGCAAGCTCACATGCTACAAGGTGCATCATAACCAAACCATAATATTGCAGGTAGGGCAGCAGCCCTGAAAATGCATGAATAAATCAAATATTTTTCTAAATTTGTTTGGTTAAGGATGCCCCCACAAGCGGTAGATGGTAGATGACAATAATCTAAAGACGGTTATCCTGTAATTAGTACGGTAAACAGAAAATCATCATTTCATGATTCAGATTATCCCCTCACTTTGGATTCGGGGAGGTAAATGTGTTCGCGTAGACCAAGGTGACTTTACGAAGGAAGAGGTTTACAACGAATCGCCATTAGACCTAGCCAAGATATTTGAAGACCACGGTATAGAAGTTTTGCACCTGGTAGATTTGGACGGTGCCCAGCGCGGCACCCCTAAGAATTACCATGTGCTGGAAGCACTCTCTGCCCATACCAAGTTGAAGATAGATTTTACGGGCGGTATTTCTACCGACGGAGATATTAGTAAGGCCTATGAGTATGGGGCAGATTATATTACGGCTGCTACCATTGCCGTGAATAATAAAGAGCTGTTTTCATCTTGGGTAATGTCATACGGAAGGGAAAAAATTACCCTGGGTGCTGATGCTTTGAATGGGAAGATAGCCATTAAGGGCTGGACAAAAGAAACCCCCCTAGACCTGTTTGACCACATAGAGTATTTTTACAGCCGTGGCCTGAAGTATGTGAAAACGACTGATATTTCTAAAGACGGGGCCCTGGAGGGGCCAGCGTTTGACCTGTATACAGAAATTATAAAGCGCTTTCCTGATATTAAGGTACTGGCCAGTGGGGGCATCAGGTCAATTGAAGACCTTGACAGACTAAATGACATGGGTGTTTTTGCAGCCATTTTTGGTAAAGCATACTTTAAACAGAAGATTAAGCTAAAAGACTTAAAGAAGTTTTTTGCATAAAACAACGAAGCCCTGACCATGGTCAGGGCTTTTGTATTTTTAGGGGCCGGTAAGCCAGTGCAGGCCTAAGTAAGCATTGAAATGTCTCCGCCAGCGTTTTGCTTGCTGGTTTTGTCATCACTAAGTATTTCATACAGGCTAAACCTGTTAATGAACAGATGTAAAATGTTTAAGCCAACAGCCGTTTTGATTTTGTCTGGCTGCTCAACATTGGTCTGTTTGGCAGGCACCTGGTTGTTTTGTGGTTGTGCCGTGGCCTGTTGGTTTACCTGTTGTTGGCTTGTGGCAGGGTAGGCATTGGCAGCATAGCTGTGTACAGCCCACCCAAGGCCTAAAACGGTGGTCATTACGGCAGCAGTACACATGAATATGACCAGATAATGTTTAAGTTGCAGGCGCATGGCAAATAATCGTTTCGGATAATAAAGTATTGGATGGTGAAAATAACGCAATCTGGCCAATAATGTTCATAATTATTGTTATGATATGGGCATGTAGTATTAATATACCGTAAATGGGGGGGCACCACTAAATGATACAAGTCAGAACGCTACAACCAACAGACCTTGAGCAGTTGCACGCCTGCTTTTTAGCCGCTTTTGAAGGGTACTTTGTGCCCATGAACATGAGCTATGAACAGTTTGCGCATCGCTTTGTGCATAAGCTGCTCCTGAACTATGCACTAAGTGCTGGGGCGTTTGATGGGCACCATATGGTTGGCTTTATACTAACCAGCACTTATGAGTTTCAGGGTGAGGTTACCGCCTATAACGCCGGCACCGGTGTGGTGCCCAATTACCGAGGGCAGGGTTTAACTGTTAAAATGTATGCCCACCTGTTTGACCATTTTAAGGCTGCCGGCATTGGGCAGTGCGCCCTTGAGGTGATTACGGCTAACAAAGGGGCCGTACGCAGTTATGAAAAAAGTGGGTTAAACATAGCAGCCAGGTACCAATGCTATCAATTGCCGGTTGATAGGCCCTTGAATGCGCCCTACGCCAATAGCAGCTTACAATTAACCAAAGCTGCCCAGCCTAATTGGCCTGCTTATGAGGCCTTGTGGCAGGTGCAGCCCTGCTACTCGTCATTGCCGGGCATACTTACCCGCGAGGGGGCTACCCTGCATATAGTTGAAGCACATATGAATAACCAACTGGCGGGCTATGCTGCTTTTTACCCAGATAATGGCCGTATAGAGCATTTGGCAGTGGCCCAAGCCTGTTTGCAGCAAGGGGTGGGCAGCGCACTGTTGCATTATATGCAGCAGCACAACCGGGTGGCCAGCATGTCAGTACTTAATGTACAGGATACGGCAACGGCAACATGCACGTTTTTTGAGCGCAGGGGCTTTATTAACCACCTGAACCAGTATTTAATGCTTAAGCCTATGGCTTAATGCTTCAGCGGTTTATTTTTTACTGGTAAAGCCTATTGGTTTGCCCTTGTAGGTATCACTATCAAGGCCTTCAGTGCTTTCAAGCACTTTGTTTTTGAGCTCTTCTTTGTACTGATCTAACCGTTGGGCCACTTCTGGCTGGTAAGCTCCTATAATTTGGGCAGCCAGGATGCCTGCATTTTTGGCGCCGTTCAGGGCTACTGTGGCCACAGGTACCCCGCCGGGCATTTGCAGAATAGACAGGACAGAATCCCACCCATCAATTGAGTTGCTGCTTTTAACCGGCACCCCAATAACGGGCAGTGAGGTGAGCGAGGCCACCATGCCCGGCAGGTGTGCGGCACCGCCAGCACCTGCAATGATGGCTTTGAGCCCTTTTTGCCGTGCCTCTTCGGCATAGGCCACCATACGGTGCGGGGTGCGGTGGGCCGATACGATGGTTAGCTCAAAGGGTACTTCCAGCTTTTCTAACATTTCGGCGGCTTCTGTCATAACCCTCAGATCTGACTTGCTGCCCATAATAATGCCTACTAATGGGGTGCTCATGATACAATGCGTATTTGTTCTTTTACAATTTTGGCGTTGGCCTTTAAGGTATCAAGGTCAGGGCCTGTAAGTGTTACGTGGCCCATTTTTCTAAACGGCTTGGTAGTTTTTTTGCCATACAGGTGTACATGGGCGCCTGGCAGGGCCAGTACAGCATCAATGCCTTCGTGGCGGGCAGTGCCTGTGTGGCCGGCGGCACCCAGCAGGTTAACCATTACGGCAGGGCTGCGGCTGTCGGTATTGCCCAGAGGCATGTCGTAAAGGGTGCGCAGGTGCTGTTCGTACTGGCTGGTATAACTGGCCTCAATGGTATGGTGGCCACTGTTGTGCGGGCGGGGGGCTACCTCGTTTACCCACAGCTGCCCGTCGTTATTCAAAAACATTTCTACCGCCAAAAGGCCTGTCATATCCAGCGCTTCAATTACCTGGCAGGCCAGGGCTTCGGCCCTTTGGGCGGTTGCAGCATCAATGCTGGCTGGGGCAAACAGGTACTCAACCAGGTTTTCGGTAGGGTGGTAGGCCAGCTCTGTAGCGGGGTAGGCTTTTACCTGGCCTGAGGGGTTGCGTGCTACAATTACGGCCAGCTCTTTATCAATATCAGCTTTTACCTCAAGCACGCC
>CAZXTW010000034.1:0-17710 GCA_964643525.1 uncultured Roseivirgaceae bacterium | reverse complement strand
TTATCATTAAGTTTTGGATAGAAGGCGTTAACTTATAAGCATCATCAAATTGTTTAGTGGGTATGAAATGGCTCAAGAGGTTTTTAGTATTAATCATTGTATTGGTTGTGTTGGCTTTGGCAGCAGGTGCTTTATGGTGGTACTCTTTTGCCCCCAACTATGGTGGCACCTTTGCCAGTAATAAAGTGCTTGACAGCGTAACTGTACGTTATGATAGCTATGGTGTACCTCATATTTATGCCAGTAATGAGCACGACCTGTATTTTGCCCTAGGGTATGTTCACGCTAAAGACAGACTTTGGCAAATGGATTTACTAAGACGTGTAGCCCCTGGCCGACTGAGCGAAATTATGGGGCCTGTAACTAAAAGTACTGATGTATATTTTAAAACCCTTGGCTATGAACGATATGCCCAAATAGCGGTAAAGAAGTATTTAAGCAGTACTACTGAGCCGTACCAAGTTGCCACCTTAGCATATTTAGAAGGAGTAAATGCTTTTATTGCCACTGGCGATTGGCCTGTTGAGTACAGTTTACTTGGCGTTAAGCCTGAGGTGTTTAAACCTATTGACATATTCCATACTGTAGGGTATATGGGCTATAGTTTTGCACAAGCACCCATTACCGAGCCCTTAGTAACAAAAATTGCCACGCAGCTTGGCCCCAATTATTTGCAAAGCCTTGTACTGAACTGGGACAGCAGCTACCAGGCCATACCAGTTTATGATACCATTCTTGATACTGATTTTAGCAAGCTGGCTTACCACGTTAACCGGCTTCAGCAAACGTTGCCTGTACCAGCTTGGATTGGAAGCAACAGCTGGGTACTGGGCCCTGATAAAACCAAAACAGGTAAGGTTATTCTTTGTAATGATACTCATATTGGGTATGCACAGCCTTCTGTATGGTTTGAAGCCCACCTTGAAGCCCCTGGGTTTAGCTATTATGGCAACCATTTAGCAGGCTTTCCTTTATCATTTATTGGGCACAATCAATTTGCTGCTACTGGTATGACCATGTTTGAAAATGATGACATTGACCTGTTTTATGAGCGCCTTAATGAAGCCGATAGTAACCAGGTGTGGGTGAACGACCATTGGGAGGATTTAAGTACGCGGCAAGAAACTGTAATTGTTAAGGGCGAGAACGACACTACATTTACCGTAAAAGAAAGCCGGCATGGGCCTATTATGAATTATGCGCTTGAAGGTATAAAAAGTAGTAAGCAAGCAGTGGCGATGCATTGGACTATGACCCAAGCTGACGGTCAAATATTAGAGGCGGCCTACCTGATGTCACATGGTAAAACTATGGCAGACTACCGCAAGGCTGCATCGATGATTCATGCGCCAGGCCTAAATATTATGTATGGAGATGTGAATGGTAACGTAGCCTGGTGGACTACAGGCAAATTAATGAAACGGCCAAGCCATGTGAATTCAAAAATTATTCTTGATGGGGCCAGTGGTAAAGATGAATACCTGGGTTATTATGATTTTCGTGACAACCCCCACGCTGAGAACCCAAAAGAAGGGTATGTATACTCTGCCAATAATCAGCCTACAATGCTGGCAGACTCTACTTACTACCCTGGCTATTATGTGCCTGAAAGCAGGGCCCGAAGAATAGTAAACTTACTTGAAGCCAATGACAATTGGGATGAAAGCATGATGGAAGCCCTCATAACCGATTCCTACTCAAGTGAAGTAGTGGCGATTAAAAGTTATTGGCTCACCTCAATGCAAAAGTCCAGCCCTCAAAGTATCTACCAACAGCAGATGCTAGAAGCGCTTCATGAATGGGACGGAAGTATGGGCCTAGATAACGTTGGCCCTACTATTTATTACAGAGTTTTACACTTTCTGTTAAAAGAAACATTTGCGGATGAGCTTGGACAAGATGATTATGAGACTTTTCTTTCGACCCATATTTTGAAGCGCAGCCTGCTTAAGGTATTGCAAGACGAAGGCTCGCCCTGGTGGGATAATATCAAAACTACTGAAACACAAGAAAGTGACGATGAGGTTTTGGCAAAGGCATTCAAGCTTGCAGAACAATCGCTAATTAATCAGTTAGGGCCAGAAGTGGACGACTGGCAATGGCAAAAGGTACATTTTCTTTTACACAAACATGTTTTAGGCCAGTTTTATCCTTTAGATGAGCTGTTGAACGTAGGGCCAATACCAGCCCCCGCTGGGCCAGGTACAATCAATAACTTAAGTTTTAAGTACAATACCGAAAATACGTATATAGTAAGTTCTGGGCCAGCTATGCGACGGATTGTGGACTTTAGCCATTTAGAAAACACTAAAAGCATATTACCAACTGGCCAATCAGGCAACCCGTTAAGTACACATTATAATGACCAAGCCCAAATGTTTGCCAAGGGGCAGTTCAGAAGCCAACTTATGGATAGTACCCTAATTGTTGAGAGTCAGAAGTATATGCTCAAGATTTATGTTATTGATTAGAGGTTTCTAAAAATGACATGGGCGGGTTTGCAAGGTAATGGTTACTTCCACTCTAGTGTGTTGAGCATATGAATGGCATCTTGCCTGATGTAGTCAATTACCGGAGCCAAAGAGTCGTTTTGAGTGGCGGTTCTGAAATATAAAGCACCCCTTAAGAAGTGATTTGTTGAATCAGTCGTAAAGAATTGAAACTGTGTGGGCACCTCACCTTGTAATGAGGCAATAACCGCCGTTTTACCATTTTTGGTTGTGATCGGCATTTCTTCAATACTATAAGCTTTTATCTGGTGTTTGGAGGTTAACAACCTGGCATCATCAAAATATTCGCGGAGCAACTCGTTGCTGTTTTGCACAGGCTTGTAGGTAATTTGAATGTTGGCTTTAAAATATGGGTAATATAAATCTATCCAATACTTTTCAGCCATCCATGAGCTATCCTTTAAGATTTGAGCATGCGTAGAATATTCAAAATAATAGGGCAGGCTATCGGGCAAAGCAACATAAACATGCTTAGGTGTTACTATACGATTGTAACCTCTTGGCTTGGGGTAGTATTCTGAACTTGAGCAACCACCTATAACAAAGCTTAAAATTATAAGAAAACAAAATGACGGCCTGCTAGCTCTGTTCATCATTACTTGTAGGTTGTGGGGATATATGTACCCTGATTCTTTTTATTCTTTTATGATCAACCGATACAACAGTAAAAGTATATCTCTCAAATGTAATTTTCTCACCTACTAACGGCATTTTACTGTGCAATTCTAAGAGTAGGCCTCCTAGCGATTCACTTTCACCTTTTACCAAATCAAAAACATTATTATCGATGTTCACGACTTTGCAAAAGTCATTGAGTGATGTGCGCCCTTCAAATATATACGTATGTTCATCAAGTTTATTATGCGCTATTTCATCTTCATCAAACTCATCATTGATTTCTCCTACGATTTCTTCAATTACATCTTCAAGTGTAATTAGGCCAGAAGTGCCTCCATATTCATCTACTACAATTGCCATATGCACTCTTTTTTCCTGAAAATCGCGCAATAACGAATCAATTTTTTTACTTTCTGGTATAAAAAAGCCCGGCCTTAATAATGACTGCCAGTTAAAGGTATCATCATTATCAAGAAAAGGGAGTAGGTCTTTTATGTATAAAATGCCTTCAACCTTATCAATAGTTTCCTTGTAAACCGGTATTCTTGAGTACCCTGTTTTGTTGACTTTATCCATCAAGTCATGGAAGTCAACTGCTATATCAAACGCCGTAATTTCTAACCTAGATCTCATGACTTGTTTTACAGTCAAATTGCCAAAGTTTACGATACCTTTCAGGATGTCTTTTTCTTCTTCTGGCGTATTTTCGTCAGCTGTGAGCTCAATGGCATTATTCAGTTCTTCTAATGAAATGTCGTACCCTTTTCTTTCAACCTGCTTCTCAATTAAGCCTGTCATTTTTAGTAGCACCCAACTTAACGGCCTGAAAGCTATCTGGCTAAATGCCAATAAACGACTTGTGCGTTTGGCAAAGTTAAGACTGCTTTTGCTTGCATATACTTTAGGAACTACCTCACCTATGAATACTAATGAAAGTGTTGAAATAGCGGTTAAAATAGCCACGGCCGAATCATTAAGCTCTCTTGTATTGAGCATTTCCCAAGCTACGAAAGTTATGAGCGTGACGAATGCAATGTTGACAAAGTTATTGAGTATGAGTATTGTAGCTAGTAGCTTTCTGGGGTTGGACAGCAAAGAAACAATTCTTTGCTGACCTGAATCTTTACTTTGTTTAAACTGCTTTAGGTCATGGGCTTCAAAAGAAAAAAAGGCTACCTCAGAGCCAGAAACCAATGCAGACAGAAGTAAAAGTAAGATAAGCGTTAAGAAAGATACGATATAAAAGACCAGGTTATCGCCAAATAGAGATATCAACCCAAATACTGCAGGGTAAGGGTCGTCAATGTTTGTTTCCAAAAGAAATTAGTTTGGTTTTCAGTTAGAATGGAAGGTCATCTACCTCATCATTAACGATTTCATTTACGGTATTTGCCTGGCTGTTGTTTTGGTCATGCTGAATATTAGATTCATTACCGCTATTTCGAGCACCAAGCATGGTCATATTTTGCCCTACAACTTCGGTGGTATATCTTTTTACACCATCTTTATCATCATAACTTCTTGTTGTCAGCTTACCTTCAACATAAATCTGGTTGCCCTTTTTTAAATATTTTTCTGCAATTTCGGCCAATGGAGTCCACAGGACAATATTATGCCACTCAGTAGTGGTTACACGCTCTCCATTCCTGTTTTTATAGGTTTCGCTGGTTGCTAATGAAAAGTTGGCTACAGCCCTACCATTTTCAAGGTGCCGCACTTCAGGGTCTCTTCCTAAATTTCCAACTAGTATTACTTTATTTACTCCACTCATGGTCTTTACATTTGTATTTAAACATAGCTAAAAAATGGCTTCATTCAAATAATTGTTTACTAAAATAGGCTTGGGCAGATCTTTGATCTGATTGTTGTTATAAAGTGCTCCTTCAATGTGTTGCGAATTCTCTTTTTTCCCTAACTCAATCGTATGAAAACGCGCAAATATAGTTTGATGCGTTAATACGTGTTTATATTCTCTACTTGAGTTTAGGTAGGTAAAATTAGCATGACCCAATTGCTCAGTAATAACGTCAAGCAACTCTAGTTCATTAATTGTGGCTTTACTCTCATAGAGGTTAAAATCGAATAAGCCCTCCCAAATATCGCCAGCCTTACGCTGCTTCATTACAATTTTGTTGTTGCATTTATACACGAGGTAGTTTAAATATCTGATTTTCTTTTTGATTTTTTTTAATTTTACAGGCAATACGTTCTGCGCCTTATTTTGAAAAGCATAACATGAATGGCTGAAGGGACAATCAATACAAAAAGGTTTTTTAGGCGTACAATGCAAGGCCCCAAACTCCATGATTGCCTGATTAAATAAATCTGGGTCAGAATCTGATATTAAAGTCGCAGCCAAATCAAAAAACACTTTTTTAGATGTACTTGCATTGATATCATTTTTAATACCAAAAATTCTGGCAAGCACACGATACACATTACCATCAACCACGGGTACCACTGCTTTGAAAGCAAATGAGGCAATTGCTGCAGCAGTATATTGACCTACACCTTTTAATTTAAGCAACTCCTCATATGTAGTTGGAAACTTACTACCATAATTTTGGACAATCAATTGTGCACAGCTATGTAAGTTTCTTGCTCTAGAATAATAACCTAATCCTTGCCATAGTCTTAGAACTTGCTGAATATCAGCTTTGGCAAGTGCATCTACAGTGGGGTACGCTTCTACAAATTTATTGTAATATTGTAGACCTTGCTGCACTCTAGTTTGTTGTAAGATGATTTCAGAAAGCCAAATTAGATATGGGTTTTTGGTGAATCGCCAAGGTAAATCCCGTTTATTAACTTGATACCATCTAATTAACAAGTCTGAAAATTGGTCATTCTCCAAGGTAAAAAACTGTTTTAGTGTTAATTTTTAATGAAAAGGTTACAAAGGCCGGTTTTTCAACCGATTGCATTTTTTCTTAGTTGTAGCAGGTTTATTTTTGATGTGGCAAATTTATGTTGTTCTTTTTATACTTTAAATCTGTAACAAAAATTTAACAAAAGGTGACTAAGGCAGAAGTAATATCGGAAATTGCAGAGCGGACTGGAATAGACAAAGCCGATGTGAGTACTACAATAGAGGCATTTTTTAATGTAGTAAAAAACTCAATGGCTGATGGGGAAAACATTTACGTGCGAGGCTTTGGTAGCTTTGTTAATAAAAAAAGAGCCAGAAAAATAGCACGTAACATTAGCAAAAACACGGCTATTGTAATTGATGAACATTATATCCCATCATTTAAGCCCTCCAAAGTATTTATTGAGAAAATCAAAAACAGCAGTAAGCTGAGATAATTATTTAAAGGTTCATACCTTTGGCACTCTATAACATATGACTATATGGTGTCTAAAAGGCTTTTTTTAATTGTTGGATCTATACTATGTATAATTTTATTATACAGCTTGCCTACTTCTGTTGTAGAGAATGATTCAGAATTAAACCAACCTGAAAAAGTTTCTTCAGAAAACAATTCTGGAACAATAGATGCATCTGCTTTTACAAATGTGACAGATCATGCTATAAAACTGTCAACAGTAGACTCCATTAAAGCTGTTAAGTATCGATCTACGATAATTAAAGGAGATAAAACCAAAAATAATCTTATCTTTGCAGACTCTTTGGCTTCCTTGTATTCAAGGTATCAATTGTACGACAGTGCTACTAAATACGCTTCAGTATTGGCTAATAATAGTAATGATGTTAACAATTGGTTAAGTGCCGGAAGTGTCTACTACAATGCTTATGTATTTTCAGTAGACTCCTCTAGGGCTAAGCAGTTTGGGGCTAATGCGAAGTTAATACTTGAAAAAGTAATACAAGCGCAACCTGAAAACATTGATGCAAAGGGGATGCTTGGGGTGATTTATGTAGGTACTGTAAATCCAATGCAAGGCATATTTCTGCTAAGAGAAGTGATTGAGGCAGATGAGACCAATGAATTAGCATTGTTTAATCTAGGAATTTTCTCCATACAATCAGGCCAATACAATAAAGCAGTAGAAAGGTTTGAAGCCTTAATTGAGCATCACCCTGAAAATATTGAGGGCCAGTTCTGGTTGGGGTTAGCATATAAATCGGCTGGTCAACTAGATCAAGCAAGAGAGCATCTTAACAAAGTAAAAGCAAAAACAAATAACCCAGAGATAACTGTCACGATAGATGACATATTGAAGGACTTGTAAAATATTGTAAAACATTAAATTCTATTGTTATGCCTTGTGGTAAAAAACGCAAAAGACATAAAATATCAACTCACAAAAGAAAAAAGAGACTACGCAAAAATAGACATAAGAAGAAGTAAGAATTACTTGCTTAAAGGCGTGCCCACTACAGGTACGCCTTTCTATATATTATAAACTTTGTGTACATAGAGCCGGTCTTAGAACCGGCCTTATGTGTATGTATTAATATCTAAACAATAGAATACCTTGAGTAATGAATTAATCATCAATTCAACTCAGAACGGTCGGCGAATTGCTCTGGTAAAAGAGAGAAGTTTAGTTGAGTATCACTTTGATGAGGTTGGTTCACAATATACAGTAGGTGACATTTACCTAGGAACAGTCAAAAAGGCTATTCAAGGGTTGAATGCTGCATTTATAGATATTGGATATGAGAAAGATGGGTTTCTACATTACCTGGACCTAGGCCCCAAAGTAAAGTCACTAAACAAGTTTTCTAAAAGTGTTCAGGGTAAAAAAAACGTGAGTAAAAGGTTATCTGGTTTTAAAATCGAGCCTGATATAGATAAACTCGGAAAGATTACCCAGGTTCTATCAAAAGGGCAACAAATACTTGTTCAGGTTGTTAAAGAGCCTATATCTACAAAAGGACCACGCCTTTCATGTGAGTTATCAATTGCTGGCCGGTATCTGGTAATGGTACCTTTTTCAAACACTATTAGCGTTTCGAAAAAAATTGCTAATAATGAAGAGCGTAAGAGGCTTACAAGGTTAATATCCTCTATAAAACCAGATAATTTTGGCGTCATCATACGCACGGTTGCTGAAAGCAAAGACGTGGCGGAGCTAGATAGTGACCTGAGGCAACTTGTAAGTAAGTGGGAAGAAGGAGTAAAAAAATTAAAATCAGCTAAATCAAGAGACAAGATCATTGGTGAGCTCAATAGATCTTCTTCAATACTTCGCGATGTATTAAATGAATCATTTGATAGTATTATCGTAGATGAGAAAGATGCTTACGAAGAAGTTAAAGATTACATAAAAAGTATTGCCCCTGATAAAGAAAAGCTTGTTCGTAAATATAATGGTAAGGCAAAAGTTTTTGAGCATTATGGAGTTGAGAAACAACTCAAAACTCTTTTTGGGCAGTCGGTTAGTATAAAAGGTGGAGGATATCTAATTATTGAGCATACTGAAGCCTTGCATGTTATTGATGTCAATAGCGGTAATAAATCAAATGCTGAGGATAACCAAGAAGCTACAGCCCTAAAAGTAAATCTTGAGGCCGCCAAAGAAATAGCCCGACAGTTAAGGTTAAGAGATATGGGCGGAATTATTGTTATCGATTTTATCGACATGAAAAAGGCTGAAAATAAACGCCTTGTTTATGATAAGATGAAAGAAGTAATGAAGGGCGACCGCTCAAAGTCTACAATATTGCCGTTGACTAAGTTCGGCTTAATGCAAATCACTAGACAGCGCGTTAGACCTGAGTTAAACATAACCACAAAAGAGACTTGCCCCACATGTAATGGTACCGGAAAAATTTCAGCTACTATTGGCATAGCAGATCAAGTTGAAAGAGCCCTTGACTTTATGCTTATGAAACAAAATGAGCGAAAGCTTACCATTGTTATGCACCCCTATTTGTATGCATACTTTACCAAGGGTATTCTTTCTAAGCAACGTCGTTGGTTTCTCAAATACTACAAGTGGGTAAATCTAATTCAAGACTCTGCTATCGGGCTAACTGAGTATAAGTTTATTGGTGCGAACCGAGAAGAAATACAACTGGAATTATAAAATCGTATACAAGCACAAATTGATAATAGCTTAAACCGAAATAATTTACTCTTACATGCGTTAAGATTCATATTACTGAAGTATGAAAGTAGCTAGAGTGCACCTTTGGGTTTTTACTTTTTTGGTTCTCATATCAGTCACATCGTCTTGCGTAGGCAATGAAAGTAATTTCTGTGCTGATGCACCTGATATTTCAAATCAAAAGATCACAATTAATTTTGAAGTATTGACTGAACAACTTCGTAATATAGAAGACATTCAGTCGGCTGGCCAATTCCTGCAGAAATACCCCTTTTACAAAGCATTATTCTTAGATGTACCTCCAGAAGCGGATGATAGCTTGGCCGCTTCAGTACTTTTTAAAATTATGAATAATGCATCAATTGATACCTTGTATCAAGAAGTTAAGAGGTCATTCGGTAATTTTGAACTACTCAAACAAGAGTTTATAGACGCTTTCAGTTATTTCAAGCATTATTACCCAAGTTTCGAGCCACCTGAAATAAAAGTACTATACTCTGGCTTGGTCAATGATTTATACATTTCTGATTCATTAGTGCTGATAGGTGCAGACTTCTTTATAGGTCCTAACGCCACCTACAAGCCTTTAAATATTCCATCATACATTTCAAAGCGATACATCAAAGCGCATATTGTACCAAGTGTGATAAGATATTTATCTTCGGCTTATATCAAGATAGACCAAAGTGATAAAAGTATGCTTTCTGAAATGGTTTCGTGGGGAAAGTCATATTATTTTACTAAATCAATGCTGCCATGCTCGCCTGATAGCATCATTATCCAATATAGCCAATCTGAAATTGAGGGCGTCACTAACAATAAAAATATAATTTGGGCTTCCTTTTTACAAAATCAACTGATTTATGAAAGTGATCATTTAATTAAAAGAAAATTCTTAGAAGAACGGCCAATAACTGTAGAAATAGGGAGTGATTGTCCGGGTAGGGTTGGTACCTGGTTAGGGTGGGAAATAGTAAAAGCATTTATGCTAAATCATAAGGATGAAGACTTACATAGCCTAATGGAGAATACAAATGCAAGAGATATTTTTAAACGTTCTTCTTACAAACCATAGGGACTATTTTACTTGATCGTAATAGGATATTAATATTAGTTTGATATCTCATGGCTTACTTTGCATTATGAGAAAATTGCAACCTACTACCTATTTTGACGGGCCTTATATTAATGTAAACCTGTTGCCCTCAAGGCAGCACAAAGGCCTTGACACGTGGCTGGCCAAACAAGATTTAGAAATAGTAGAGTATAAAGGAAGTTTACATAACAACTTTCTGGACTATGCCGATTATGAGTATTGGTATGAAAATATTTACAAGGCAAAGTCAGGTACTGACTATTACGATCAAATTTAAATCTCCCACATTCCTTCTTGTACAATTTCAAGCACGTTTTCTTCTAAATCATTGAAGTAGAATGACTCTATACTGCCACGCCACTGTTCCTGATGAATTATTTTAACCTGTGCGTTGATTAACTTACTTTTCCAATACTCATATTCATTTTTAGGAACCTCAAACGCCAAGTGCTGATTACCATAAGCAAAATGTGGCGGTAAGTGCTGATCGCATTTAGTTACATCAGCAAGAAAACAAAGTAATACCGAGTTACCCGCCCTAAAAAACACATGCCTTCCATCTACTTTTGTAATTATTGGAAAGCCCATACAGTGATGATAAAACCGAACGGCTTTATCAATATCTTGAATGTATAGACACGTCTCCTTAATATGTGTAATGCCTTTCATAACAAGTTTCTATTAATGAGTTGGTTTGCAATCGTATTTCTTGGTATATATTCAATACATCATTAATAAACCTGCAGTGTACTTAACCCAATAAATGAGGACAGTTTGCATTGATTAACAGATATTTATAATGACTTGATTAATTGGTGCATTATAATGTCAAAAATCTACCAAATATAAGGTTTATCTCATTTCAATGTTTTTATGATGCAAAAAGAGCAATCAATTTATATATTTTCGGTAGAATAAATCATAATAAGGATATTTAGTAGTTTAGTATTTAAATATATAAATTAGTGTTACACTAACTAAGGTTCACGCTGGTTCTATGAAAAGAGGGTATTTCATAGCATACAATAACTCTGTAACAAGATTTCATTCCAAAAAGAAATAGTAAATAGTGACAAATAAAAAATGAAAAGCTGTAACTATACAATTAATTGAGCAGATAATGAAGAAAATAGCCACAACATGCGAATCAAAATTTGGACTCATAATAGTTGTAAAATAAAAAAATAATATAAAAATTGCGTCAGGTAATTATAAATCTGGATGTAATTATACTATAAAAGATTTCTTTTAGTGCTTAAAACAACAAAATGGAAGATATAGTCAGGCTAATCGAAATAACCAAAAAGAAAGGTCAGAGAAGCATTCAATTAGTGAATCAGAACTTTAGAAAAAAAGAAGTTTCTAAAGACAACCAACTATATGAAGGAATAATTAGTGGGCAATTCACCAGTGATGAGGAGGCTGCGGTTTCTATGTTTAATCAAGATCCTGGTAATAGAAACTACAGAAATGCAAAAGGTAAGTTAAGAAATAAGCTACTTAATCATTTGTATTTTCTTGATTACGAAAAGGAATCTTACACGTTATATGAGAAGAGCGAATATGAGTGCATGCACGCCTTGCACCATTGTAAAATATTAATCAGAGAAGGAGCAAATGACATTGCAGCTAAACTTTTACCTCATTTAATTAAGGTTGCAAAGCAGTTTGAGCTTGCAGAAGTGGTTGTAGAAGCTTTAACGCTTCTAAGAAACGAGTTTGCCTATGAAGGTAAAACCACACCATTTTTAGAAACTAATGATGAGATTAAGATCTATAGTGATTTAGCTGATGCTATTAGAGAGTGTAGTGAAACGTATCATGAGGTTTTAACCTACATCAATAAGTCTATTAGTTCACAAAATAGGATTCTGACTAAGGTTCCAGGAATAATTGAGCACATAAAGAAAAAGTCAAAAAAATATAAGAGTGTATCACTTGAGATTATGGCCATAAAGCTGCAGCTATTGTACAATCAGCTTTCATGGAAGTTCAAAGACAATGTTAAATTGTGCGATCAGATTGAGAAAAAGCATCTGAGTGTTCCAAACAATGAGGTAGTTGTTGACCTTAGCATGAATAAAGTTGCATTTATTAAAATGTATTCTTTTTACTCATTAAGAGACGCTAAGAATGGTGGGGTGTACGCAGAGAAAAAGCTTCCAATATTTAAGAGTGGCAGCTTTGAGTGGTTTTCATTCATTGAATACTACTTCTTACTTATGATGAAAGGAGGTATGTACAAAAAGGCTGGTGAGGTCTTTAGAATGGTACGTACAAATAAGAACTATGGCAGCTTAGATCAAATTGATAAAGACCGTTGGACAATCTACAGGGCTTATCTAGTATTTGTGAATGACACTAAGCTCTTGAAATGGGGCTTTGATATTGATGAGTTCATTATGAGTGACCCCAAATACCCTAAAGAAAGGCAAGGGTTCAATGTCGCGATTATCATTATTCAGTTTATGTATCTACTTAGAAATGGAGAAGTAGCACCGGTACGTAAAAAGGTTGAGATATCTCAACAGTTTAGCTCAACTCATTTAGATAAGCGACATAATTATAGAAACAGTATTTTTATCAGATTAATGAAGATTGTCACAGAGAAAAACTTTGACCATGAAATTATAACCCAGAAGTGTCAGAACTATTATACCAAGCTTGTCAAGACGCATATTCCAGATGATATCTACAATGACCTTGAGATAATTCCATATGAAAAGCTATGGGATATTGTTATGGATACTCTTAAGACTAATAAAATATACGTCCATTACAGGTTCTACAATTAATCCCGCTGTAATGCATTGTTAAAGTTAATCTCGGTATTGTCTCCTACATTCAAGCTTTGTGTCAACCCGCTTAAGGTCGTGTCATTACCAATTACTGAAGCTTTCAACACAGTATTATTCAACTCACTATAAGACCCTATAATTGAATCTTGAATAATTGAATGTGAAATGTTTGTAGCATCTCCAATAGCAACATTGGGGCCAATTATTGAATGTGCGATGTTACAACCTTTTCCTAACTTCACAGGCGGTATGATGATAGATCCCGCATACTGTGCTGCATTAAATTGACTTCTTTGCTGACTTAGTAATATTGAGTTGGCCTCAAGCAAAGATTCTTTTTTGCCACAATCATACCAATTATCTACAGTAAGTGTAGAAAAACGTGCACCCTCTTCTATCATTAACATCAGGGCATCTGTTAATTGTATTTCATTATGTGTTCTTAAATCTTGCTCTACAATTATCTGTAAACATTTAATTAGTAGTTGAGTGTTGGCTATTTTGTAAATGCCCACAATGGCTTGATTTGATTTTGGTATTCGTGGCTTCTCAATTACCCTTTTAACCATACCACTGCGATCAATTTCTGCCACGCCAAATGCTAGAGGGTTATCAACCTTCTTAATGCCAATAACATTATTTTCATTACTAAACAGTGCTGCAAAGTCAAGGTTCAAAATAGTATCGCCTAACCACAACACAACATGCTCTTCGGGTGTTATCTCTTCTCTTGCCATCCAAATAGCATGCCCTACACCCTCTCTAGGCTCTTGTAGAATAAATTTTACATTATAGTCAGAGTAGTTGGCGGTAATGAATGACTCAATTTTTCCTCGCAAGTAGCCTGTAATGAATATTAAGTCTTCCACCCCATGTGCTATCAGTGTATCGATGATATGCGCTATAATAGGTTTGCCTGCAACTGGCACTAAGGCTTTAGGTTGAGTATGGGTATGGGGCCTTAGCCTGCTACCAATACCTGCCACCGGTATAATTGCTTTCATTGAAACTACATTTAAAACTGAAGTTACACCATTCCATTCAATTTCGCTCTACATAAAGGTTAGTTAAGCCTGTGCCAGCAATTGTCAGGTTTATAATCTTCAAAAACATAGTGGTAGTTGAATACTTGAGATCAATTAATCAAATTTGCAGGTTGGTTTTTCTTAATAATACTTTTACCCTTTTCACGGTTTCGGCCATTGGTAAATGCCTTACATTAAAGACAAATTAAAGTACACTATGCCATGAGGTTTCACAGCTTATTCTTAAAAGTGCTGATATGGCGCCGCAGGCATGTGAGTGATAAAAACTTTGTGCTTTTATTAAGTGGCGTAATTGGTATAGTTGCTGGCCTTGCTGCCGTATTGCTCAAAACAGTTGTTGGGTTTATACATCATATAATTGAACATGCTCGTCAAGAAGCATCAAATGTTGATTTACTCTATTTTTTATTTCCATTGGTTGGCATCATACTTACAGTTGTAGTTACCAATCACTTTATCAAAGATAAGCTTGGTCACGGCATAACAGGTATTCTATTATCTATATCAAAAGAATCGGCAATAATTAAAGCAAGCCGTATGTATTCCAGAATGATTACCAGCGCAATTACGGTAGGCTTAGGTGGGTCGGTTGGCCTCGAAGCACCAATTGTGGTTACAGGCTCTGCCATTGGCTCAAACATTGCCCGTGCAATGCAACTCAATTACCAGAGACGCAGCCTTTTAATTGGAGCTGGAGCAGCAGGTGCTATTTCTGCCATCTTTAATTCGCCAATTACTGGTGTAATATTTAGCATTGAAATCATTCTGACTGACGTAACAATAGCTGCACTTACCCCTTTATTAATTGCTTCTGTATGTGGTGCGCTAGTCTCTTTTGTGCTATTGGGGGAGGGGGTTCTACTATTTTTCAATCTAACAGATACGTTCAGTGCGTCAGATGTACCATTTTATTTGTTGCTAGGCATACTGTGTGGGCTTACATCGTTATACTTCACTCGCACCATGTTTAAGGTAGAAGGTTTTCTTGAACAAACTAAAAATACCTATACAAAAGCAATATTAGGAGGGTTAGGGCTGAGCTTAATCATTTTCGTTTTGCCCCCTGTCTACGGTGAGGGCTACGAGGCCATTACCAACCTGTTGAGCGGTAATGGCAACCAATTGATCAACGATAATCTGTTGATTAATCAAAACACTCACACCATATTCTTTTACCTGTTCTTGCTAGCCCTAATTTTAGTTAAGCCCATCGCCACTGCCATAACCATAGGTGCTGGCGGAAGCGGAGGCATATTTGCCCCATCATTATTCATTGGTGCTATTACTGGCTACCTCTATGCACAAATTGTAAATAGCGTTGCGCTAAATAAGCTCATCAGCCCTAGCAACTTTACACTGGTAGGCATGTGTGGTATTATGAGTGGGGTCTTACATGCACCATTAACCTCAATCTTTCTCATTGCAGAAATTACAAGCGGTTATACGCTATTTGTACCTCTTATGATCGTATCGGCTATCTCATACATTACCATTACCTATTTTGAGAAGCACTCATTTTACACTAAAAGACTTGTTGAAAAAGGCAACTACTTTCAAAGCGATCGTGATTCGCGAGTGCTAAGCTTAATCCATTTAAAGAAAATTATCGAAACAGACCTACTGGAAGTTTCACCATCGGCTACACTAGATGACATGGTTGAGTTGATCAGGCATTCTAAACGAAACATATTTCCAGTGGTGAGTGACGAACAAGAACTGAAAGGTATCGTTACGCTCGATGATGTTCGTGAAGTCATGTTTGATGTACAAAAAAGAAAAAGCACCTTAATAAAATCCATCATGCACGATCCGCCAGAAAGTGTCTCTACAATGGAAACAATGCCTTCAGTTATGAGCAAATTTGAGCGCACAGGGGCATGGAACCTACCAGTGATTGATGATGGCAAATACATTGGCTTTGTTTCAAAGTCAAGAATTTTTAATGCTTATCGCAAACAACTGATTAAACAGAGCCAGAGCTAATTTCTTTGACAACATATACTACAATCCAACAGTCAAAGCAGCCATACAGCCAAGTTGGTCTCAAGTTTCCTCCAATTGAATCTTGGTTTGATATTTGTTGTTTATGGTTTAGTTTTAAGGTTACAGTAATTAATGTACTTGACTTTAATGTAAAGTATGAAAAAGGCTATTGGTTGCTTATTATATATTCTTATTTCTTATGCTTCGCTGGCTCAAGAGGTTGAAGTAATCAAATATGATGCTCTTGACCAGATGATAGCCGAGAAAGATGGAAAATTTAAGGTTTTTAACTTTTGGGCTACATGGTGCAGGCCTTGTGTAAAAGAGCTTCCATATTTTGAGGCCTTACATAAGGAATATAAAGACGGTAATCTTGAAGTGATTTTGGTAAGCTTTGATTTTGTTGAGAACCTTGATTCAAAGCTAATTCCTTTTTTACAGCGAAAAAATATAACTGCTAAGGTAGTGCTTTTAGATGAAACTGATTTCAACTCTTTTGTCAATAAGGTGTCGCCGTCTTGGTCTGGGGCTTTACCAGCAACCTTAATGGTAAACACCAATGGTACCAAGCACTTTTATGAAAAAGAGTTTCATGAAGGAGAACTCAAACAACTGGTTTTAAAACATAACAATAAACTTTAATCATTGAACATATGAAAAAGATCATTTACTTATGCTCAATAGCAGTCTTACTTACTGTTATAGCTAGCTTCAAACCAGAGGCTGATGGTTATCAGGTGGGTGATGCTATTGAAGATTTTTCATTAAAGAATATTGATGGCAAAATGGTTTCCCTGGCTGACTATAAAAAGGCCAAAGGTTTTATTGTAGTATTTACCTGCAACCATTGCCCCTATGCCAAAATGTACGAAGATAGAATTGTGGCATTAGATAAGAAATACAAAAGCCAGGGCTACCCGGTAATTGCTATTAACCCAAATGACCCTGTGCGCCAGCCCAAAGATTCATTTGAAAATATGAAGGTAAGGGCCAATGAAAAAGGCTTTACCTTTCCTTATTTGATTGATGAAACACAAGCAGTGGCTGCACGTTTTGGCGCAAAATATACACCTCATGTATTTATTGTAAACAAAGATGGATCAAACATGAAAGTTGCCTACATCGGTGCCATTGATGATAATTACAAAGATGCATCTGCCGCAACTAAAAAATACGTTGAAAACGCTATTGATGAGCTAAAAGCAGGTAAATCAGTAAGTAACAACGCTATCAAAGGTATTGGCTGTTCTATCAAGTGGAAGGAGTCATAAAAAAATACACATTTTAGCATTAAGTCCTAAGGCACGCTTTTGCGTGCCTTTTTTCATGCCTCAAATATTTAACACCTGTTTCAGTTTTTGGTACCCTTTACTACTAACCTTTAAATTATCACCAGTACTGAGCTTAACTAAATGGCTGTCTTTAGTATACGCCTCAATACTTACAACTAGATCTACACGTATGATACATGAACGGTGCACACGTACAAACATTAAAGGGTCGAGGTGTTCTTCATAATACTTCATAGTTTGTTGCTTTAAGTATTTACACCCTGCACTATGAAGTGCTACGTAATCATCATCTGCCTCAATATAATCTATACTTTTTACTGGCAGCACCTTAATCTGTTTGCCTGTTTTT
>CAZXTW010000033.1:0-18009 GCA_964643525.1 uncultured Roseivirgaceae bacterium | reverse complement strand
GGTTAATGCTGTTCTGGCACTCGCCGCTGGTCATGGCATCGCAGCTGCCGTACAGTACGCGGTATTTAATATCATCTGGCGATACAAAGGCACCACTGGTGTTGTTAAAGCTCAGCTCAAAACGCAGGTTTGATTTGCCAATGCCACCAATGCGGAATTTGTACCACGATGATTTAATCAGTTCTTCATCTCTCAGGTCTTCACCAAAGCTGTTTACTGAGCCTTCAAAGAAGCAACCTGTATTGGTCAGGCCGGCTTCACCAAAGTCATCGCCCCAGCTGTGGCAGTCAACCACCAGCGAGCCGGTAAACTTGGTGTCTTTGGCGTCTACCGTTACCTGGGCAGGGAACTCACACAGGTCGCCTTCGTTACTGATCAACTCAATACGTGGCTGCACGGGCAGCGAGGTATTGAAACAGCTGGTCAGGGTCATGTAGTACTGGCCGGTGTTCAGGCAGCCTTCCATCCATGGGGTGCCGCCAGCGTTTACGCTATACAGAGGCACCTTCACCAGGGTTTCGGGGTTGCCAGGCTCTACCATGCGGTACAGCACAATGTCTTCGCCCGATTCGTTGGCGCGGGTTTGCAGCGTATCAACATCAAACTGTATGCGCGCCTTGCCCGATATGTCACTCTGGAACTTCCACCAGATGGTTCGGCCGCAGCCGCCCTGGTCATATTCATCGCTGGTGGCACAGGTATAGACTGACTGCTCGCCTTCATATACGCCATCGGTCAGTACTTCTTCTACATCGCGGTCACCACTGCTGTTAATGTTGAATGCCTGGTACCAGAAGTCGTTTTCGCTTGGGGTGGCATCTACCGCGCGGAAGTTCACCGCTACCTCTACCTGGCTGTTGGGCAGTATGGTAGGGTTGGTGCGGCGGTTACGGCCGTCACGGGCATAGTTTTCAACCACCACAAAGTACCTGCGCTTAATAGAAGCCAAACAGGGGTCAATGCTCCAGCTAATGCTTTGCTTGGGCTCAATACAGCCAAAAAAGTCAAGCTGGGTGGTATTGTCAATAAAGTTGGCTTCCAGCGTTTTGGTACTGTCAAAGCGGCCAATCTGCTTCAGCTCATCAAAGGTAAAGGCACCGTCTTCTTCATCTGCATAATACACCGCATAGGGGTATTGCAGGGTTTCGTCGGGCTCAGCCTCATCATCATACCAGTTAATGCCACCTTTAGTTGGGGTGCGGTTCAGCACCTTCACTTCAATTTCACCAGGGCCTTCAATCTGGAAGGTATACCACAGGTTTTTTCTGTCAAGCTGGTGAGGCTGGCTTTCTGCCAGTGGGTACTGGTTTACGTCTACCTCCGGGTCAGAGTGGCAGTACCACTCGGCCGGGTTCTCTATGTCTTCATAGCGTGGGTCAGTAAACTGCGCACCAGTGCGGCAGTTAATAAAGTCACTGCTAAAGGCACGGCCAGGGTAGTCAGGGTGTGGCTTGCCAATATCTTCCACATTACTCAGGTTGTCGCGGCCATTGCCGGGCACCAGGCCATAGTCATAGGCATTGGCGGCATGGTCAAACTTACTGTCCAGAATGCGGTCAACATATACATTAGGCGTAAACGATGCACCATAGTCATCATCATTGCCATACACCACCACGGTATAGTAGCCGGGCACCAGGTCGCAAAACTCATACGAGGTGTTACACGGCACCAGTGGGGCCACATAGTCAGGGCTGCCAATGTTGAGCTTGAGCGAGTCAATGCGCACATCAAAGGGGAATATTTCTGACTTAAGGCCGGTGGTTACCCTTACATAGCTGTTGCGCGTTAAGCGGAACACATGGTAGCTCACCCTGTCAAAGCCTGTAGGGAACAGGTGGAAGCTGGCCACACTGTCCTGATCAGGTATACAGGTAAACTGGTCAGTGCCGGTGGCATACGTTTTATTAAACAGTGGGTAAATGCCCGGCGTAAACACGTCGCGGTCCCACTGCACGCTATCTACAAAGGCGGCTTTGTAAGGCCTGTTGTGTTTGGCCACGGCGGCATCAGCATAGTTCAGGTTACGAATGCGCAATTGGGTAGCGCGGTTGTAGCGGTCAGTAAAGCTGCGGTAGCCGTTGGGTGTGGTGCCGTCATACGTACCATTTTCAATGGTAGATACCACGGTGTACCAGCCAATAGGCAGCGGCTCAGGGTCGCAGGGGTCAAAGTAGCTCGTCCAGGTACCGCCACGGTAATAATTACCGGTTTTGCAGCCGTTGCTGTTGTCAGTGCTGAGGCGTGCCTTATGGTAGGCCAGGCTGTCAAGGCTGCCACCGGCACCGCCCACCTTGCCATTAAACAGGCGCAGGCTGTAGTAGCGGTTTTCGCTTATTTGCAGGTAAGCAGGCTCAGAGAGGTAAAACTGCCTGAAGAAGGTGGCATTGCGCTGGGTGCCGCAAACAGACCCACCCAATACCTCGTGGTACTCAGTACCACAATTGTTGTAATCTACCTGGCTTAACACATCAGTAGTATCCAGCGCGGCAGAAATATCGCCCAGGTCGTCTGGCGTATTGGGGTTGTCAAACTGGCTGGGGTTGTCTAAGATGAAGCGCACGGTGGGTGCACTGGGCGAGCCCACTTCGTCGGCCTCGCCAAAGCTTACCAGGGTATAAGTACCCGGGCTTACGCAATACCCGTCATCAGTAAAGCAGTTCAGGGTCAGGTCTTCCAGGAAGGGTATGCGGTCGGCAGGTGTCAGGCCGGTAGCCAGCTGCGTGGCATCACCACGGTACAGGCGGCTTGCAAATGGGCTGGCGCTCCGCACAGTTACATTGCCAAAGTCTTCTACCTTAAACATGCGGTAAATGGCATTGTAGGCATCGCGGCACCAGTCCTGCTCGTTGGCAGGCATTACAGTCTGGGCGCAGCCCAGTGTATCGGCCGTGGTGTTGTAGGTAATGCCGGGTTGCAGGGCATCCCACTGGCCGGTGGTTTCGTTAAAACCTACCCGCTCAATGGCATCAATGGTATTCAGGCTAAAGTTGTGTACCTGCTGTTGCTCCTGCACCCATATTTTCAACTCGTTGGCGCTTTTACCCAGGTTGCTGGCATTGTTCAGGATGTCACGCTCATATGAGGTGCCCAGCAACAGCAGCGTATACTGGCCGCCTTCCAGGCATTTAAATACCATGGCCTCGCTGGTGCCACTGCTCTCTTGTAAAAAGGTCATTGTCGTGCCACTGGCGCAGGCATTCTTCACATCGCCCTGGTACAGGCGGGCAAAGCGCCGCCAGCCGGGTGTAAAGTTCTCAATGGTCAGGTTCACTGCCTCGTCCAGCTCAAAGGTGTACCACTGGGCCAGGTCAAACGTATCATTGCGGTAGAAGTAGCCCTCCGTCGGGATCAGGTCCGTCAGGGCGCAACTCATATTATCGGCAATGTAGGCGTTGCAGCCAAAGTAATTAAAGTAGTTGTTCTCTTTACCGGCGGGGCGCAGCTTGCGCGTACCGCTAAAGCCGGTGGTGGCATCTTTCTCTAACACGCCCAACTCAACAGGGGCATTCGGGTCAGCCCCCTGGGTAGGTGCAATGCCCAGGTCATGAATGCTCAGGCGGTACCTGGCTTCAGTAAAGCGGTTAAAGAACAGCTGTACGGTATAGTGGGTCAGTGGTTCCAGCCCACCGCATACATAATCTTTAAATATGCTGTTGTCAAAGCGGTCGTCTTTATCAATCACGGCCGAGTCAAGGGCTACCAGTGTGCTCACATCACCCGTGCGGGCATCACCTTTGTATAGCTTGTAGCCTACCCTGTCGCGGCCCTGCATAATGCCATACTGGGTAGTGAGGTTACTTACCTGCGCGCGCAGGGCATCAACATAAGAATCAGTACGGAATACAAACCAGGCCGTTTGCGCCCACTCTTCAAAGCCGTCACCCATCATAGGGAACTGCTCATTGGCAGCATCAATAGAAAGGCAGCCCACATCAAAGGTTACATCACGCCACCTGTGGTCAAGCGGGAAGGGGAACGTGTAAGCCTGGAAGGGCCTGTCGTACTGGTACTGGCTGTTGGGGTTCTCTGCCGAGCTGCTGAATACTACATTGGCAAAAATAGGCTCGTTGGTGAGGTAGTTGCCCGCGCTGAAGCGGATGTAGTAGGTGCCCTCTTCCACACAGAAGTTACCCGTGCTGCCAAACTGCGTGAGCTGGGTAAAGTCGGCCAGGTCAGACCCAACGTTACCTGGGTAGGTTACGCGGGGCAGGCCGGCAATTTGTGGCTCGCGGAATACCGTCACGCCAATATCAGTATTGGTCAGGTGCCTGAAGTTCTCTGCCTCGGGCACTTGTATTTCAACCCAGCGGGTGGTAGGTATGGTAAACTTATACCATACGCTGCGCTGGTTGGCAATGCCAATGCTAAACTGCTCGCCAGGCTCAATGGTGGCGGCCGTCATGTCAAACACCAGGTTCTCGGTGCCGTAGGCATAGGCATCTGGCGTGAGCACAATCTCGCAGGCATCAGCAAAGTTGTCGCAGGCCAGCCCCGTACCAGGGTTGGTGTTCAGCTCAAGGTGTATGGTACCCAGGCTGCGGATGTTGTTGTTGTTAAAGTCGCTCTCAAACAGGCGGTTATCAGCATTTACTTCTAAATACACAAAGTAATCGCCTGCCAGGCCAAAGGGCATAAATACCTCACCCTGTACGGTGGCAATGCTGTCAGGGCCCAGGTTGCCCAGCTGGTCGGCACTGTTAAACAGTTGGCCTACCAGGGTGCTGTTAGCCACATCAAAGGTGGCATTTTGTGATATGTACACCTGGTCAATCCAGCTGCTGTTGTTGGCCGGGGCAATATCGCCCTCGTTGCGCACCTGGTACTCAATAAACTGGGTGCTGCCGGCAAATGAGGTATCAGGCAGCAGCGTAAAGGCTACAGGGCTCAGGTCTGGCACCGGCGAGGGCTCAACAAACACAGCCGTACCGTTAATGGTGTTGTTGCTGTTGTTGGTTTCACGCACCGCGTTGAATACATCTGTCAGCACATGTATGTAGTAAGTGCCGTCAAACTCATTCGGTATGGTTACGTTTACCTGCACGGTGGTATCAGCACCAGGGGCCAAATCCTGGAACCTGAACTCAACGCCGCTTACGGTCAGCCCGGTTTGCGACATTTCAAGCTCGGCCAGCTGGCGCAGCGTGCTGTTAAAGCGGTTGTAGGTAGGGCTGTTTGAAATAAACACCCTGTCAAAATAAATATCAGTTACAGCGCGGTTGCCCTGGTTGCTTACATTATAAGTTACCTGCAGGGTACCGCCGCTAAACACACTGTCAGTATTGTAGCCAATGGTTACAGGCACTACGTCTGGCAGGCGCTCAGGGGCAATTACCACTGGCTGTGCCGAGTAGGCCAGGTTATTGGCTGTATCAAACTCAAGCAGCCCGGTAGGCTCTACCAGTACATAGTAGGTATTGTTCAGGCTGGTGCTCAGGTTAAAGGTGGCTATCTGGTTGTATTCAGCGCCAGGGTTCAGGAAGGCCGCCCTGGCCTGCTGGCCCAGGTAAATATCGCCATTGTCGCGCACGGTGTCCAGGCTCAGGTACACGCGGTCGTTCCAGTTTAATGAGCCGGTACTTACCGGGCCAATATTTTCTACCTTCCACTGTACGGTCAGGGCTTCGCCTGCCTCTATAGTGTCAGTTACCTGTACATCTTTGGCAATGACATCGCTCAGGTTGCCCATTTCAAAGGCAAACAGGTTGCTGGCGCGCTGCTTACATTCGTCTTTGGCTACAATGCGCCAGAAGTACGACTGGCCGTAGTCAATGCTGCGGAAGGGCAACGTGGTAGTCAGGCCGGTAATATTGGCCACCTTGGGCTGGTCAGGCTCAGCAGCAAACTGGTTCCACACATACAGGTCATATGCTGTGGCGTTGGTTACCTCTTTCCACTCAAAAGTAAGCGGCAGGCCCTGGTTAATGGCTTGGTCACGGGGGCGCTCAAGCACTACCTCACCAATTACATCAAGGTCATGACTAATGGTAATGGTATCGTATTTGGTACAGCCGTTTTTGGTTACAGCTACCGAGTAGTCACCCTGAGCATTGGCCAGTATGGTGCGGGTCGTTTCACCGGTGCTCCACAAGAAGGTGCTCTCAGCTTCAGGGTGGCCGGCATCCAGGGTTACGGTATCAAAGCTGCATATGCGCAGGTTGCCGCCCAGGTCTACCACATGCTCAAGGGTGCTGATGCCCAGCGTAAAGTTGGCATCGTTTACGTAGCTCTGCACCACGGCAACGTACGTCTCGTTATGGGCCAGCGCATCAGTAATGAACTGGCTAAAGTTACCACAGTTGCCCGTTACGTAGGCACCGGTGGCATCCAGTATATGTATGCAATTGTTGTTGTTGCTGCTGCTCAGGTCAAACACCACTCGGTCAACACAATTGGCCAGGGTAAACTGGTAAAAAATGTCAAACGTACCGCGGTTGTCAGGGCCGGTATAGGTGTTTGAGAAGAACGAGGTGGTATCCTGCACAGTAGCAGGCAGGGCCAGCACAATGGGGTCAGCAAATCGGTTGCCGGTACGCTCTCCATTTACGCGGAAGGTGCCGTCAGTATCATCACTCAACGTGGCATCATCTACACTGGTCATGCGCAGCTTGTAGTCATTGCTGCTTACCAGCGTATCTGGCAGCACCCAGCTGTAGCTTTCAGTATTAAAGGTAACGGTAGCTACCGCAGTATAGTCAGTACCGCCGTTGCTGCTTACCTCTAACAGGGCCTGTGCGCTGCTGGCAAAGCCGGTGGCATCCCACCGCACGGTGCGTGTCTGGCCAATAAACCAATTTTCGCCTCCGTTGGGGGTTGTCATGGCTATAGAGGGGCGGGCTATGGTAAAGGTACCAGAGTTTTCACTGGTAAACTGGGGCAGGTTGGTAGCCCGTACCCTTACCTTGGCCTCAGTGCTCAGGGTCTGGTTAAAGGGCAGCACCCAGCTGTAGGCCCCGTCATTATTGGTGGCGGCCGCCAGCACAGTATAGTCAGTGCCGTTATTTAGCGAGAAGGCCACTTCCATCTGCTCAGCCCCGGTTAAGCCCTGGGTGCTCCAGCGTATGGTATAGGTCTGGCCTGCATAGTACAGGTCATTATTATCAGGCTCAGAAAGTGTAACCGTGGGGTCGGTCAGGGTAAAGTTGGTGTTGCTAATATCCAGCACGCTGGGGTCTTCAACATTGGTTACCCTGATGCGGCCCAGGGTGGTGGTGGGCTGGGTGTACTCGGGCGTCCAGGCAAACGAGCCGTCGTTGGGTTCGTTATCGGCCAGCAGCTCCCGGGTCAGGCCACCGTCAAAGCTGTACTCTACCCTTACGGTGTTGCTGCTGGTCAGGCCTACGTTGCTCCAGCTCAGGTTATAGGTTAGCCCTTTGTAAAAGGTAACCGCGCTGTTGGGGCTGGTAACAGTAATGGTAGGCTTCAGCACCGAGAAGGGCCCCTGGCTTACATCCTGCATCAGCGGGTGGCCGTCATACCCAATCCTGATCAGGTAATTGGTGCTCAGGGGCTGCGTAATGGGCAGCACCCAGTTGTAGCTGCCGGTGTTGGGCGCGGTGGCTGTAAGCAGGGTATAGCTGCTGCCACCGTCATCACTTACTTCAACCCTTATATTTTCAATGGCCGGTATGCCCTGGGTAGCCCAGGTAATGTTGTAATTACGGCCGGTATAATACGTCTGGCCACCGTCAGGGCTAAGCAGGGTTAACTGGGGCTGTAGTACGCTAAACACTGCGTCGCTGCTGTCACGAATAGTGGCATCAACCCCGTCAATTACCTTAATGCGGGCCATGGTGGTTTCAGTAGCGCCAAAAGGTATGGCCCAGTCAAAGCTGCCGTTATTGGCCACGCGGCCCAGGCTCTGGTAGCTCTGGCCGTCGTTTTCGCTGTATTGCAGCTCTACCGTATCAGCAGGCAGGCGGCTGTTGTCCCAGGTAATGGTATTGGTAAAGCTGGCATACCAGGTTTCGCCACCGTTGGGGGCCTGCACTACGCCGTTTACATTTACAAAGCTCACCAGGCCACTTTCGGCATTGTTCACACCAAATGAGGGGCCCGCCTCGCCAATTCTAAAGCGGCCCTGGTTGCTGTCAGTAATGGTCGCTGGTACCTGCCAGGTAAAGCTGCCACCACTTACTGCGTGGGTGGCACTGCTGGTAATGGTGGCCCAGGTGCTGCCGTTGTTCACGCTATAGTCAATGCGAATCACTGCACCATCGGCCAGGTTGGGGTTGGTCCACTGTATATCTACCTCCTGGCCACTGTAAAAGGTGCTGCCGGCTACAGGGGCAATAAAGGTAAAGTCATTGGTGGTGAAGGTAAACTCATCAGCCCCAATATCTGGTGGGGTGGTTCTGGGCTGCCCGTCAATATCAACGGTTACCAGTGGGGTAAACAGGCCGGCACTGTCAAGGGCAATGCTGTTTACGTGCAGGTCAGTGGCAGAAAAAAAGGCCGGATCAACCGAAAGGGCGTTGGCATCTCTGCTGGTGGCCGCCTGCCAGTCGGCCAGGGTGCTGCGGTTGCCATTCCAGTAGGCCAGGGTAGCACCCGTGGTGTAATAGTTGTTATAGTCTGCCCCGCTCAGTGCAGAGGTGCTGTTTACGTATATGGCATAACCACCCGCTGTGTTGGCAAAAATGTTGTTCAGCAGGTTAATGTTACCGCCGCCATTCATAAACACGCCACGGCCGGCACTGGTGTTGGTACTGGTAATGTTTACTGAGTTGTAGTAAATATCCCAGCTGCTGGCCTGGTTGGTATAAATACCATAGGCTGTGCTGGTAGTACCAATCTGTATAAAGTTGTTGGCCATGAGGCCACGTTGGCCACCGCCATTGCTGCTTACTATGTAAACCGCAAAACCGTTGTTGCTGGCGCTTATTTTGTTGCCGGTAATGCGCGCCCCGTTGTTCACTACGTTCAGGCGGATGCCCTCCCAGTCATTACGGCCAGAGCTGGCGGTAATGGTATTGTCAGTTACCTGGGCAGCGTCATGGTAAACCAGCTCTACCGCGTGGTAATACTGGTTGGTCATGGTGTTGCCGCTAATCACGGTACCACGGGCCAGGCTGCCCGAGCCGGTACTGCTTATGTCAATGGCGCGGCTACCGTTGGTAATGGTGTTGCCGGTAAAGGTATTGTATTCATCACGGCTGCTGCCTGAAGAGTATACTACCGAGCGGTTGTTGCCCGTGCTGGTAGTGCCTGCGCTTTGCAGCAGGTTGTTGTTAAAGTTGTTGCGGTTGGCCCCACCGGTTAATTCAACGGCCCTGCCATAGGTGCCGTTTTGGGCGGCTATGGTCAGGTTGTTTACCGTCATAAAATCAGTGCCTGCCAGGCGCAGCGTGTAGTTGTTGCTGCTGCCACTGTTGTGGGTCAGCACCACATCAGTATTATTGCCGGTTTCTGACTGTAGGGTTACTGTATTGGTGGCCGAGGCCCCTGCCAATTGAGTAAACACTACCTGCTCATTATAAGTACCAGGGCGCACATTAATGGTTACTGCGCCTACCAGGCCACCTTTGTCTAGCAGGTCGGCCGCTTCAGCAAACGTGGCAAAGTCTGGCGTGGTACCACCCAGGGTAAGGGTGCCATTGTAGGCAGGGTACAACCCAAGTACGCTGGCCGTATCATTAAAGCTTACCGTATCAGTCTGGCCGTTGGGGCTATCAGTATATACTACAATGTCATACCCGGTAGACAACTCAAAGTTAAAGGCACCCAGGTTTACTGAAGTTTCAGTGTACGACTCTAAGGTACCCGTCCAGGCATACACGGGCTGTAGTGCGCCGTTTACGGTATAGTTAATATTTACACTGCTCAGCGCATCAAGGCCGTTGTTGCGCAGGGTTACAATAATATCCTGGTTGCCGGGGGCAAATGGTTTGGCTGGGTTGGTAACAGCTACAATGCCGGCATCATTGGCTGGTGGCGGTATAAACTCATCCGCACCAATATCAGGGGCGGTGGTGCTGCGCAGCTCGCCGTCAATATCAGTGGTTACTTCAGGCACAGGCGTACCGGCAGCTTTTAGCTGACCGGCCCTTACGTGCAGGTCAGTATCACTTACATACAGTGGGTCAGCACTCAGGCTGTTCACAAACCTGCCACTAATGGCACGCAGCTGGGCCAGGTCAGCCCGGTTGCCCTGCCAGTAGGCCATGGCAGTGCCCGTGGTAAACAGGTTGTTGTGGTCTGCCACGGCAATGCTGGTAGGCGTGTTTACATACATGGCAAAGCCACCGCCCATGTTTACAAAGCTGTTGTTGCTAATGTAATGGCCAGTGCCATTGTCTGTCATAAAGGCCCGGCCGTTGGTGGCGCTGGTGCCTGTTACCAGCACGTTGTTGTGGTAAAACTGCTGGTTGTCACTAAAGCGTGTGTATATACCATAGCTTACGTTGGTGCCACCAATGGTTACAAAGTTGTTGGCCATGAGGCCAAAAATGCTGCCAGAGGCATCGCAGTCACTATGGTAAATACCATAACCCCTTGGGGCCACTACCTGGTTGTTCAGGGTGCGGCTGTTGTTGTAGTTGTTTTCAAGGTACAGGCCATAGTAAGTGCCCACCCCACTGTTAGAGGTAACGGTGTTGCCAGCAATTAATACAGCCTCCTGGCGCTGCACGCGCATACCCATATAATAGGGGTTAATAATGGTGTTGTTGGTAATAACAGAGCCCTGCTCACGGTCTGCCACGCCAGTACTGTAGCCATACCAGTATATACCATAACTACCCCGCTCAATGCGGTTGTTGGTAATGGTATTGTTGTTGTCGTTAGCAGCGGCACTGCCCCCGGCATGGCCCAATATAACAGCCCTGATGGTGCTGGTACTGGTCGTGTTAACACCTATCAGCACGTTGTTGCGAATGGTGTTGTGGGTGGCACCGTTCATTACATCTATTACCCGTGCCCAGCTGGTGTTGGTGGCCGTCAGGGTCATGTTTTCAAGCGTTACGTAATCAGCTCCGTTCAGCCTTACTACGTAGTTGTTGCTGCTGCCGCTGTTGTGGGTCAGCACTACGCTGGTGCTGTCGCCATCATCTGGCCTGAAGGTAATGGTATTGGTGGCAGAGGCACCGGCAATTTGCGGTATGCTCACCTGCTCAGTATAGGTGCCTGGCAGTACGTTAAAGGTTACCGGGCCGGCTACGCCGCCACGGTCAAGGTTCTGCACGGCCTGGTTAAAGGTGGTAAAGTCACCACCAGTGCCTATGGTATAAGTACCCGAGAGGCCTGCATACAGGTTGGCGGCCACCAGGGTATCGTTGGTCAGGTCCTGATCGGCCACACCGTTGGGCAGGTAAGTAAAGGCCGTCACGGTGTAGGCGGTATCAAACAAAAAGCTGAAAGTGCCCAGGGTAACCTCGGCAGTTTCGCCCACGGCAATGGTGTCGTTATAAGTAAACGGTGTTTGCGCCTGCCCGTTAACCGTCCAGCCAATGGTTACGTTGGCCAGGGGCTCAATGGCGTTGTTAAATACGGTCACGCGCACATCGTTGGTACCAATAGCAAATGGCTTGGCGGGGTTATTAATGGCCACCAGGCTGGCATCTTCAGTAAAGGTGCTGAATTCATCAGCGCCAATATCTGGGGTAACCGGGTTACGGGCATCGCCGTCAATATCAACAGTTACCTCTGGCAGCACCAGGCCCTTGCCATCTAAGGCCACACCGGTAACGCGCAGGTCAGTGCCTGACACAAACAGCGGATCGACAGCTATTGAGTTGGCATCTTTGCCGCTGGCCGCCTGCAGGTCGGCCAGGGTGGCGCGGTTGCCATTGTAATAGGCCACATTGGTGCCGGTGGTGTACAGGTTGTTGTGGTCGCTCACCTGCGTGGCATTGGGGTTGGCGTTGTAAAAGGCATAACCACCACCCGTGTTCACCAGGTTGTTGTTTATGAAGCGGCAACTGGTGCTTGAGCTGGAGAAGTACAGCGCAAAGCTGCTGCCGGTATTGGTACTGGTTGCCAACAGGCTGTTGTTCAATACATCTACATATGAACAGTTGTTCAGCCACAGGGTATAGGCCGTACTGCTGCCGTTTACAATGGCCATGTTGTTGGCCACTAAGGGGCGCAGGGTGGTTGAGCCATCGCAGTTGTTCAGGTAAATGCCAAAATAAGTGGGGGCCAGTATGTAGTTGCGTTCAATCTTATAGTCATTGTATACATTTTGCAGGTACAGGCCTATGTAATTGCCATACGGCCTGTTGCTGGTAATGGTATTGTCACGATAAACCCCGGCTTCCTGGCTGGTGGCATATATGCCATAGGTATACTGGTTTACAAACACGTTGCCTTCAACCACCAGGCCTGTTTCACGGTTTACCTGTGCTGTGCTGTAACCCAGCCAGTATAAGCCATAAGTACCGTCTTGAAATACGTTGCCAATAAAGTGGGTGTTGTTGGCGTTCTGGGTATTGCTGTTGCCGCCCTCTGAGTACACAATGGCATTGTTAGTGGTGGTAGAGTTGCGTACCACAGACTTAAGGATGTTACCCACAAAGCGGTTGTTGGTAGCACCAAAGTTAATGTCTAACACACGCGAGTAGCTAATGTTCGTACCCTCAATGGTCATTTGCTCAAAGGTAAAATAATCAGCCCCGTTCAGGCGTACGGTAAAGCGGTTGGTGCTGTTGGCGCTAAAAAACAGGCGCACGGCAGTGCTGTCTTCACTTTCAGAACGGAAGGTAATGCGCGTGCTGTCGCTGGCCCCGCTAATGGGGGTAATATTCAGCTGCTCGTTGTACTGGCCGTCACGTACCAAAAAGGTTACTGCCCCTACTACACCGCCCGTTTTCAAGGCGTTTACGGCCTCGTTAAAGGTGGTAAAGTCAGGGTCAGTACCGCCAATGGTGTAGGTACCCTGCAGGCCGGCAATCAGGTTGGTAACCGTGGCCGTATCGTTATCAGCAAAGGTATCAGGCAGGCCGTTGGGTTGCTCTGTCCAGGCCGTTAAGGCATATACTGAATCACCCTCAAACGGGTAGTTGGCAATGGTTACTGCTTCCTTTTCGCTGGGCAGCAGGCTGCCGCTCCAGGCGTAGGGGCTTTGCGTAGCGCCATTTACCTGCCAGCCTATGGTTACGTTGGTCAGGGTATCAGTCGCGTTGTTAAACAGTTCAACAGTAATGTCATTCAACCCTGCCGGGAAGGGCACCAGCGGCCCAAAGAATTGTGTAATGCTGGCATCTTCACTGCCTGGAAAGAACTCGTCAGCACCCAGGTCAGGGTTGCTGGCATTCCGCACGTCGCCATCAATATCAACAGTAATGCCCGTGGTTGAAGCACCAGCGCCGTTCAGGCTTACTGAGTTGACGTGCAGGTCGGTATTGCTGGTATAGAGTGGATCAACCGAAATAGAGTTGGCATCCTGGTTGCTGGCGGCGCGCCATTCGGCCAGGTCATTCTCATCACCATTCCAGAAGGCAAAGCGGCTGCCTGTGGTATATATATTGTTAAAGTTACCTATACCATCGCCAGTGCCATCACGGTAATACACCGCGTAACCCTGGGCCGTATTGGTAAATATATTGTTGGTAAAGAAAGTGCTCAGGTTGTCTTCAACCCAAAGGGCAAAGGTATTGGCACTGGTGTTTGACCCATAAATATGCCCTGTGTTATGGAACAGGTTCAGGTTAAACGATTCTTCAATCCAGAAGGCCCGGGCTGTATTGGTGCTGTTGGTGTTGATGCTCACCATGTTGTTGGCTACCAGTATGCGCTCGCTGCCGGCCGCATCAAGGTCAAACAGGTAAACACCATAACCGTTTGAGTTAATGGTTATCAGGTTGTTGGTCACATCAGCCCCACCACGGCCATACTGGTACAGTATGCCATAATAACAGCAGTAGTTGCTGTTGGTGGTTATGGTATTGTTCCTGATGTTCAGGTTGTTCTGGTAGTAGGCCTGTATACCGCTGTAATACTGGTTAATCATGCGGTTGCCCTCTATCACGCTGCCGTATTCTGCCCGCGTATCGTCACTCCAACCGTAAAAGTAAATGGCCATTGACCCGTTCAGGAATTCATTGCCCCTGAAGGTGTTGAACTCGCAATTATCAGCTTCCTCATTGTCGCTTTCGTTATAAACCAGGTACCTGCTTGATGAGGTGCTGGTAGTGTTTTGGCCAATAAAACGGCTGTTTATGAACTCGTTGTACGAGGCGCCATTTTCTAACCACACCAGGTGCTGGTAAGTGCTGTTGGTTGTCTGGAAGTTCAGGTTGGTAAAGCTGTGGTAATCGGCATTGTTTAACCGCACCAGGTAGTTGTTGCTAGAGGGGATGTTGAGCGAAAGGGTAACCGAGGTAGAATCGCCATTTTCAGGCTGGAATACCACGCGGTTGGCTGAATCAGCCCCTTGCACATTGTAAAATATTACCTGCTCGTTATACGTACCCGGCCTTACATTAATGGTTACCCCACTGGTAATACCACCATAACGCAGGCTGTTGGCAGCAGCGTTAAATGTAGCAAAATCAGGGTCAGTACCGCCCAGTGTGTAAGTACCGCCAATGGTAGTGTACAGGTTGTTCAGCGTGGTGCTGTTATCAGTACTATCCAGTTCAGTGGTATTGTTGGGGTTGGCCAGGGTGGCGGTAAAATTATAACCTGCCGCCTCATCAAAGGTCAGGTTGCCAATTACAAACTCAGTGGTGGTATCGCCAGGTAGCAGGGTGCCCGTCCATAGGTAGGGTGTCTGGGCCTGGCCGTTGGCTTCCCAGTTTACGGTAACGGTGCTAATGGCATCTACCCCGGTGTTGGTAAAACGTACGCGCAGGTCATAAGTGCCAGGGGCAAATGGTGCGGCCGGGCCCGTAAGGCTAATCATGCGGGCATCTACACCCACCGGTGTAAACTCATCAGCTCCAATATCAGGCGCGGTTGTGTTCCGTGGCTCGCCGTCAAAGTCATCCGTCACCCCGGCATAAGGGCGGCCGCGGCCATCAATGGTGGCCTTGCGCACGTGCAGGTCGTCAGTGGCAATATACAGCGGATCAACCGAAACACTGTTCTGGTCCTGGCCAGAGGCTGCCTGCCAGGCAGTCAGGTCTGTCCTGTCGCCATTCCAGTACCCAATGCGGGTGCCGGTGGCATACAGGTTGTTGTTGTCAGTCAAAAAGGTGTTGGTACTGCCCGCATAAAAGGCATAGCCCCCACCGGTATTGACCATATTGTTGTTGTAAATGCGCTGGTTGCTACCGCCACTTACATAAAAGGCATACTGGCTGGTGCTGGTGCTGCGCAGCCACAGGTTGTTGTACACATAGTCGGCATTGTCGCAGTTCTGTACCTGTAATGATCGGCCAGTGGTATTGCCCCCCACACTTAAAAAGTTGTTGGCAATCAGCACCTTGTCAGTACCTGTACCGTCAAACTGGTTGGCATAAATACCATACCCCTGGGGTGCACTAATGTCATTATACAAGGCTTCGCCAAGCAAAACCCAGTCAAAGTAAATACCAAAAAAGTTAGACCGGCTAGAGTTGGACCTAATGGTATTGTTGGTTACCTCAATACCTGTCTGGTACAACAGGTAGGCCCCCATGTAGTAGGCATTGGTAATGGTGTTGTTTACAAAGCGGGTGCCGGCTTCGCGCAGGCCATCTGTATTGCTGCTGCCGCGCCAGTAAATGCCGTAGCTACCGCCTATAAACTGGTTGCCGTCAAACACATTGTAGCTGTCCAGCAGGTTGGGGTTGCCCCCGGCATCAGAGTAAATCACAGCCCTGATGGTAGAGGTAGAGGTGGTATTGACTGACTGGAATATGTTGCCGGTAAAGGTGTTGTGTGTGGCCCCATTGTAAATGTACATGGCCCTGCTGTATGAGCCGTTGGTGGCGGCAATGGTCATGTTACGGAAGGTGTAGTAGTCGGCCCCGTTCAGGTAAATGGTATAGTTGGCGCTACTGGGTGAGTTAAAGGTAAGCAGCACATCAGTATTCACACCGGTTTCAGACTGCCAGGTAATGGTATTTGTAGCCGATGCCCCCACAATGGGCTGCATTACAATTTGCTCATTGTAAGTGCCCACACGTACGTTAAAGGTTACTGCACCAGTAATGCCGCCAGCCTGCAGGCGGTTGTAGGCCTCAGTAAAGGTGGCAAAATCTGGCTCAATACCGCCAATGGTATAGGTACCCGCCATGGCTGGCACAATGCTGGCAATCAGCAGGGTGTCATTGCTGCTGTCAGTATCAGTATTGCCATTGGGGCTGGCCGACCAAACGGTAAAGGCATAAGCCGAGTCAAGCGACACATCAAACGTGCCTATGATCACTGACTGACGCTCACCAGGCAGCAGGCTGCCACTAAAGTTATAAGGGGTTTGGGCGGCACCGTTTAACTGCCAGTTAATAGTGGCAGTGGTCAGGGTATCACCCCCGTTGTTAAATAACGATACAGCAACATTTTGTGTACCACTGGTAAAAGGCACTATCGGCGCATCTAAACTGGCAATGCCTGCATCAGAACCACCCAGAAACACCTCATCAGCCCCAATATCTGGGTTTTGCGGGTTACGGAACTGCCCGTCAATATCTTGCGGCACAGCACTTAAAGCCAGGCCGGCACCATCAAGTGCAGGGTTGCTGGTGTGCAGGTCGGTATTGCTTACGTATTGTGGGTCAACTGAAATAGACTGTGCGTCTCTGGCGTTGGCAGCACGCAGGGCTATCAGGTCGGCCCGGTTGCCGTTCCAGTAAGCCACATTGGCTCCGGTAGCAAAATAGTTGTTGTAGTTGCTGTTGGTAATGGCAGTAGTATACCCTACGTAGTAAGCATAACCCCCACCAGTGTTTACAAAGTTGTTGTTGTTCTGGTTGTAGCTGCCGCCACAGCAAATATTGTAGTAAGCCCTTGAATTGGTGTTGGTGTTGGTCAGCAAAAAGTTGTTGTGGTACAGGTCAAGGTTATTACTGTCGTCAATCCATATACCATAGGCCGTGCTGCTGCCCCCTACCGTAATAAAGTTGTTATGAAATTCATGGCGTGCCCCTTCTGGGTAATTGTAACGCATGTATACGCCATACCCCTCGGCATTGATAATTCGGTTGGCCTTGTGTTGTATGTTGCCATAGTTGTAAAAGCTGTATATGCCGTAATAGTCAGTGCGTGTGCTGTTGCTGGTAATGGTGTTGCCAATTACCCTGGGCCCCTGCTGCTGGTGTACACGTAGGCCCATATAATAGGGGTTTTCAACGGTGTTGCCCTCAATTAGGGTGCCTTCTTCTCTAAAGCCGGCGCTGGTACTGTAGCCAAAGTAGTACATCCCGTACGAGCCATAGTGCATCCGGTTATTAATGAAGGTGTTATTGTTGTCATTATCATTAATGCTACTGCCTGTATTAGAGAAAATTACCGCCAGGTTGGTACCGGTGCTGGTGGTGCGGCGGCCTTTCAGGTAGTTGTTGGCCAGGGTGTTGTAGGTGGCCCCAGCCAGCAGCTCTACCACAATACCATAGGTGGCATTGCGGGCCTCAATGGTCAGGTTACGCAGGGTAATGTAATCAGCCCCTTGCAGGCGTACTGTATAATTGGCCGTACTGGGGGCGTTGTAGGTTAACTTTACCGCTGCAGTATCGGCACTGGCGCTTTGAAATACAACAGGGTTATCAGCACTGGCGCCCGCTACCGGGGTCAGTACAATCTGCTCGTCATAGGTGCCATCGGCCACATCAAACGTAACAGGCCCGGTTACGCCGCCATTGTTCAGGGCGGCCACTGCGGCATTAAAGGTGGTAAAATTACCGGTAGCGCCTACCGTGTAGGTGCCAGATAGTGCGGCAAAGGTGTTGTTCAGCCGCACGGTATCGTCAGTAGCATCCTGGTCGGTGCCACCATTGGGTGCACTGGTGTTAAAGGTAAAGTCATAGCCCTGGCCCGATGCAAAGGTAAAGTTGCCCAGGCTAACGGTAGTTTCGCCGTTTTGGGCCAGTGTGCCAAGTTTCGATTTTTCCAATTTCCGAGCTATTGCAACGACAATTTTTGAGCAAAATT
>CAZXTW010000032.1:0-18471 GCA_964643525.1 uncultured Roseivirgaceae bacterium | reverse complement strand
ACTCTGTTGATTCGTGTTAACTGTATTTTGTGTATTGTATGGCTTAGAGGCCTCAGCAGTCCAAAGGTTTAAAACGGCAATTAAAAAAATAAAAAAAGCCCCGGTTAAGGGGCTTCTTGCAAGCTAGAGAGTTTATAGAAATAATTAAGGGTTGCTTATTTCTTGTCAAGCACATCCATTACCTCTTTTACGTGGCCTCTAGAGGTTTCAAGCAGTGCCTTTTCATCATCATTCAGGTCAAGCTCAATAATTTTCTCAATACCGTTCTTGCCTAAAATTACAGGTGCGCCCAGGTAAACATTGTCAATGCCATATTCACCCTGCAACTGCACACATACAGGGAATACCCTGCGCTGGTCTCTTACAATAGCTTCTACCATTTGTGCTGCGGCCGAGCCGGGCGCATACCAGGCAGAGGTACCCATGAGCTTAACTAACTCACCACCGCCTTTTTTAGTTCGCTCAATAATGGCATCCAGCGTGCTTTTGTCAATCAGCTCAGTCACAGGTATACCACCTACAGTAGTGTAACGGGGCAGGGGTACCATAGTATCGCCATGGCCACCCATTAGCACAGCCTGTATGTCTTTGGGTGAAACATTCAGGGCTTCTGCCAGGAAAGCACGGTAGCGGGCAGTATCTAAAATACCAGCCATACCCATTACTTTGGTTCTGTCAAAGCCACTTACCAGGTGGGCCTGGTAGGTCATCACATCAAGCGGGTTTGAAACCACAATAATAATGGCATTAGGGCTGTGGGCAATCACATTTTCAGTAACGACCTTCACAATACCTGCATTGGTTTCAATTAAGTCATCACGGCTCATACCAGGTTTACGGGGCAAGCCGCTGGTAATCACCACTACGTCAGAGCCAGCGGTTTTGCTATAGTCGTTTGTGCTGCCTATGGTACGAGTATCATAGAGGTTTATGGGGGCTTTTTGCCAAATGTCAAGGGCTTTGCCTTCGGCCAGGCCTTCTTTAATATCAACAAGAATTACTTCATTGGCAATTTCGCGGTAGGCAAGTACATCTGCACAAGTGGCACCTACGTTACCGGCACCTACAACTGTTACTTTCATATGTGGCGATTATTTTGGGTAAGATTCAATTTATGTGTGCTAATTTAGATACTGCGGCCCAAATAACGTAAACAATTATTCTTTTTGATAAGCATTACTGAGCGAGAAAAACCCCTGGGCATCTCTATAAGCATGAAACAGGCTTTCAGTATACTCATTGTACGTTTCGGCAAAGGCATTGAGCATTTTGGCCTGTATGCGGGGGCGCTCAGCAAAAATTTCCTGAATGTTTACACGGGGCAGCACATACAACTGGGCAGTTTCAGAAGTAACTACACTATTATATATACGTGTGGTGCCTTTTAACAGGGCATTATCACCAAAGGCCATTAACTGTTTGGCCACTGTTAACGCTTCAAGGCTGCCGTTCACATCAATAGTAAGTGATACCTCACCGTCAATCACCAGATAAAGGGCATTGCTGGGGTCGCCTCTGAAAAACACCGCCTCATCACGCTTGTACTTACGAAGGTACAGGTGGCTTAAGAATATATACATTTCAGAGTGGTTTAACGCCTTAAAAAGGTTGACACCTTCTAAAAAGCGAAACACCTGCATTTCTTTAGCGGTATAGGCTTTCTTAAACAAGTTAATCATTTGAGCGGCAGTTTGCTTCTAAAACGGTGGTGGTACCTGGCCCAAGGGCATAGCGGTTGTCTATACGGTGGCCAACAACCCAAACAATATGTTGGCCACTAACCAGTACATACACCTTGCTTTTCAAGTTAACCGGAATTTTCTGATCAATCATGAAATCGCTCAGCTTTTTATAGTGGGTCATCCCCAAGGGCTTAAACCGGTCGCCCTGTTGCCAGGGGCGCAATTGCAAGGGCCACTGTAGCTTGTCAGCATCAAGGGCAGCTACTGTGGGCTTGCGGCTTATCTGGTAACTACTTTTTGGGTGGGTGCTAATGCCAATGGTAAAGCCAGGACCCTTCACCTGGGTAGTACCCCGTACAATAGTAATATGTACAAGTGCCTCTGTAGTTACCGGGCTGATAATTAGCTGAGCACGGTCTACCGTAAGCACATACTGCTGGCTATAAAACTGCTTGCCACTGGTGGGGTGTTGCAGGCTTTGGCTCAGGTCACGGCATTGGGTATAGCTAAACTGCCATGGCTTTAATAGCTCATGCAGCAGGGTGGGCAGGTGTGGGGTTGGCGGTAAAGCGGTTATATCAAGGTACACATCATCACCCTGCTTGCTTAGGCAGGCTGCCTTTAGCTGGTTGGTCTGGGTATTCAGGGCGGCTTCTGCTGCCTGCAGGCGCTCATAGGTATGGCTTAGGGTATGGCTCAGGTTGGGGTTTATTTGCCGCAGCACTGGCACCACATGGTGCCGCAGCCGGTTGCGGTGGTAATAATCGCTGCTGTTTGAGCTGTCTTCGCGCCAGCTAAGCCCGGCTGCCTGGGCATATTGAGTAATGGCAGCACGGCTGGCAAACAGCAGGGGCCGCACCACCTGGTGGTTTTTGGCAGGTATGCCTCTAACACCAGCTATGCCGGTGCCTTTGGCCAGGTTAAACAGGGTGGTTTCAAGGCTGTCATCCAGGTGGTGTGCCGTTGCCACGCAGGCATAGCCATTGCCCTGGCACAGCCGTTTAAACCAGGCATAACGCAGGTTGCGTGCCACCATTTGGGTTGATGCCCCTTGCCGGGCAGCAATGGCCTGTGTATTAAAACTAATGCTGTGGCAGGCCACGCCCCATTGCCCGGCCAGCTGTTGTACAAAATGTGCATCGCCATCACTTTCGGCCCCACGCAGGCCATAATTGCAATGCGCCACAGCAAAAGGCTGCTGGCTTTGGCAAAGCAAATGGCCAAGTACCACCGAATCAAGCCCACCGCTAACAGCCAGCAACACCGGCTGGTGGGGCTGGAACAATTTTTGCTTGGCAATATAGTTAGTAAAGGCGGTGAGCATGTGGTCACGACCAGGCAATAAGTAGTGCCTGGTGGCACCAAAGATATGTTTTTTACCGTTAAACAGGGCCAGGCAGTATGGCCTGGTACCGTTTGCTGAATATAGCTGCGGTAAATCGCTTATTCCGTGTAACTTTGTCAGTGCAATAAATCTAATTCTATTGAAAACCCATAGCGCAACCATTCTATGTCTGTTAATTATGTTATTGGCTTTGCCAATAACCACGGTGCAGGCACAAAACAAGGTAAAAATTGAGCGGGCGGGCTCTTTAGAGCTGGGGCGGCGCGGCAGCGAGCGCTTTAATAAAGTAGTAGGCAACGTGCTGTTTACCCAGGGCCGCACCAAGATTTATTGTGACTCGGCCTACCTCTACAAAAAAACCAATAATATTGAAGCGTTTGGCCACATTCGTATTGTTGATGACTCTGTGACCATAACCAGTAAAAAGCTGTTTTACAACGGCAATACGCGCATTGCCAAACTGCGTGAAAACGTGGTGTATAAAAGCAAAGACTTTACCCTGTACACCAACTTTCTTGACTACAATCGCCTTAAAAGCGAGGCCACTTACTTTAACAGGGGGCGCCTGGTTGACAGCACCAACGTGGTAACCAGCCAAAAAGGCTACTTCCAGTCATGGCGCAACATCATGGCCTTTAAAACCAATGTGGTCATGACCAACAAAAAAGAAACCCTTAAAAGTGATACCCTGATATACAACACCAGAAATAAACTGGTAAACTTTGTGGCCCCCACCACTGTAACCGATGCCCAGGGGGCGGTAGTTACCTATGAAGAAGGCGTATACAATACGGCCAGCAAGCAGTCTACTCTTTCATCTGGTGATATTGATACAGACGACTATTACATTAAAGGTGATAAGCTGCTGCTCAACAACGCCAAAGAATACTACCGCATTATTGGCAATGCTTATTTGTTTGATAAACAGGAAGAGGTACGGGTAGATGGGAGGCTGGCAGAGCACGACAAGAAAAACCAAATGACCAAGGTGTATGGGGGTAAGGTGGTGCTGAAAAAAGATATGGATAATGACACCCTGTACATTACGGCTGATACCCTGCTTTCTGTTAACTCAGAAGTTGATAAAAAGCTGCTGGCCTGGCGCAATGTAGAAATTTTTAGAAGTGACTTTCAGGGCAAGGCCGATTCTATGGCCTATAACTTTGAAGACTCTACCATTACCTTTTACAACGACCCCGTTTTATGGACGGGCAACACCCAGCTGACTGCCGATACCATTGACCTGCTGCTGGCCAATAATAAAATAGATAAGTTGATACTGCGCGTCAATGCCTATATGACCAGTGAAGATACCCTACACAACTACAACCAAATTAAGGGCAGGCTCATGGTAATCCATTTTGCAGAAAATAAGCTGCAAAAGGTAGATGTTGACGGCAATGGTGAAAGCCTGTATTTTGCCATTGACGAGGTAGAAACAGCCCTGGTGGGTATGAACAAAATATTATGCAGCAGCATGCTGATCTTGTTTAAAGGCAGCAAAGCCGATAAAATTACTTTTTACAGCCAGCCCGAAGCTAAATTTATACCCCCACAAGAGCTTACCGGCGATGCCACCAAGCTAAAAGGCTTTGCCTGGCGGCAGGAAGAGCGCCCCGAACTGGCCGATGTAACCATTGAGCCTGGCATTAACGACAACAAGCCAGGCAAGGGCGGCAAAAAGAAAAACCAGGGCAAAAAGCAAAATAACAAAAAGCAGCCCAAGCCACCCCCACTGCGTACGCAGGGTGACAAATAACCCCTTTAATAAAAATATTTATGTTTTTTCTGCTTCAAAGGGGTGACATTTGATGCCTGAAAAGTATATAGTACAATATAGGGCAGTTCTATTCGTTATGTCGCCCCAAAACTACAATCAAGGTACTACAGTTAAATACGCCCAGCTTGTTAAAGACATTTGTACATGCACTATTTTTTGTTCTGGCGGCCAGCCTGGCGTGTGCACAAGTGCCCTTTAATGTAGTAAAGCCCCCCAGCATTAGTGGTTTGCCCGGTAGTACTTTGCATTTTCCTATAACCATAACCAATACCAGTCAGGAGCCTATATGGCTTAGTGTAGAGCGCACATCGCAACAGCTTTCTGAAGGGCACAGCTACAGGTTTTGCATTGACAAGGCCTGTCAGGGTGACCATAAAGATCTCACACTGCGCTTTGCTCAGTTGCAGCCAGGCCAAGGTTACACCGGCTTTATTACTGAGTTACGCTCAGGCATTGCCGAGTCTGTTAGCAACGTTAACCTGCGCTTTTTTGTTGATGACCAACCCACCCTGTTTCGTGATGTAGCCCTGACTTACATCATAGGCAACCCCTTAAGTAATAAGTTGCTTTATTCTAACAGCAACTTAAAAGTGCGTGACATATACCCCAACCCTGCCAACAACGAAGCTGTATTTGAATACCAGGTACTCAGCACAGACTTTTCTGCCAGGATATCACTCCACAACATTCTGGGTACAGAATTTGATACTTACACCCTTGACCCTAGCCTCAGTAAGTTAAAAATTCGAACTGACCACCTAAGCCCAGGCATCTATTTCTACACTTTATACATTAATAACGAAAACCAGGTAACCAAAAAGCTGGTAGTAAAGCGCTAAGCGCAGGCTGCCATAGCAAGCAGTTGGTGTGCTGGGGTTCAGCTTTTATTGACTGGCCAGCAGCAGGTAAGAAATGCTTCTTTGTATAATAAAAAACATCATTCTATATTTGCAAGCTTATGTGGAAACGGAGCTCTTTTACAGGTTTATGGCTGTTGGTATTACTTTTTCTGGCGGCCTCATGCAATGAATTTAGAAAAGTACAAAAAAGTACAGATTGGAAAGAAAAATATAATGCCGCCTTAAAGTATTACGAAGAAAAAGATTACTTCCGCTCCAGTGTGTTGTTTGAAGAAGTAATACCTGTGATTAGAGGTACACCAGAGGCAGAAAAAGCACAGTTTTACTTTGCTTACGCCTACTATTACCAAAAGCAGTACATATTAAGCTCGCATTACTTTCAAACCTTCTTCCAGACATATTCGCGCAGTCAATATGCTGAAGAGTCGCAGTACATGTATGCTTACTCATTATTCTTAGATTCTCCTGCGCATAACCTTGATCAGTCAAGCACCAAAGAGGCCATTCAGGCCATGCAGTCGTTTTTGAACAAATACCCTACCAGTAAATTCAAAGATGAAGGCACGGCCATTATTGATGCCCTACAACAAAAGCTTGAAACTAAAGGCTATGAAAACGCAAAACAATACCACAAGCTGGCCAGGTATAAGGCCTCATTAATAGCTTTTGAAAACTTTAAGAAAGACTTCCCTGACTCTGATTTAATTCAGGAGGTCAGTTATCTGGAAATAGAAGCGCAATACCTGCTTGCAGAGCGCAGCGTACTCTCTAAAAAGAAAGAACGATACCAAAAGGCAGTGCAAATGTACCTTGAGTTTATTGACCGGTACGAAGGTGAAGAAAACGCCTATATTAAGCCTGCCCAAAAGTATTATGAAGATTGCCTCAAGGCCATTGAGGCACTGGCTAAAGCAGAAAAGGCCAGAAGTAATTTATAGCAACTTAATGCAAGTTATATATGCATAACGACAGAAATAATAATATCAATCCTTCTATTGTTACCCGTGACGTACAGGCCATGGCTGAAATCACGGGCAATGTGTATGCCTCATTGGCTGTTATTTCAAAAAGGGCCAGGCAAATTGCCACCGGCCTTAAAGAAGAGCTGAACGGCAAACTGGCCGAGTTTGCCAGCACTGTAGATAACCTGGAAGAGGTATTCGAAAACAAAGAGCAAATTGAAATCTCTAAGTTTTACGAGCGTATGGCTAAGCCTTCAACCACCGCAATAGAAGAGTTTATTGAGGGTAAGGTAATGTTCAGGTACCGCGACGAAGAATAGCACAGACCCTTAATAGCCCGTAACCATAATGCTGAAAGGCAAAAAGATTATTTTGGGCATTAGTGGTAGCATTGCCGCCTATAAAGCGGCAATGCTTACCCGCCTGTTGGTAAAAGCTGGTGCCCAAGTAAAAGTGGTCATGACAGAGGCCGCCACCACTTTTATTACCCCCCTTACCCTGGCCACCCTCTCGAAAAACCCTGTATTAACCAGCTTTGTAAAAGCTGAAGAAGGCCGCTGGAACAACCATGTTGAGTTGGGCCTGTGGGCTGATGCTATGGTGGTTGCCCCAGCCTCTGCCAAAACAATGGCTGCCATGGTACAGGGGTATGCTGATAACCTGTTAACGGCCACCTACCTCTCGGCAAGGTGCCCTGTGTTTGTGGCCCCCGCCATGGACCTTGACATGTACACCCACCCCAGCACCACCCACAACCTTGACAAACTAAAGCAATACGGCAACCACATTATTGAGGCCGAAACCGGCGAGCTGGCCAGTGGCCTCAGTGGGCAGGGCCGCATGGCAGAGCCAGAAAACATAGTACAGTGGCTGGAAGGCTATTTTGGCCCAGACACCAGCCTGGCCAAATACAATGTATTAATAACCGCCGGGCCCACCCATGAAAAAATTGATCCTGTCAGGTTTATAGGCAACCACTCGTCTGGCAAAATGGGCTTTGCCCTGGCCAAAACCATGGCCAAAATGGGGGCAAAGGTGCAACTGGTAACTGGCCCTGCCGCCCACCCGCCGGTGCACCCCAACATAACGGTAACCAAAGTACAGTCGGCTCAGGAAATGTACCAGGCCAGCATGCAGCTATACCCTCAGGCAAACATAACCGTGCTGGCTGCTGCCGTGGCCGATTATACACCGGCGCAAAAGCACGACCAGAAGCTTAAGAAAAAGAGCGATACCCTAACCATTGAGCTGGTTAAAACAAAAGATATTGCAGCCTCATTAGGAAAAATGAAACAGCCGGGGCAATTTACAGTAGGCTTTGCCCTGGAAACTGAAAATGAACTGCAAAACGCCACCAGCAAGCTGCAAAATAAAAACTTTGATTTGATCGTTCTTAATTCATTGAACGACAAGGGCGCCGGCTTTGGTACCAATACCAATAAGGTAACCATTATAAACAAAAAGCTGGAGGCCCAGGTGCACGACCTCAAAGACAAGCAACAGGTGGCTGAAGATATTGTAGCCGCCATGCTGAACAACATTGAAACGCCATAACCACCCTGCTATGAACCGCCCACTGTTTGTATTTATGTTTGCTTTGCTGGCCTTGCCATTTACAGGGCAGGCACAAGAACTGAACTGCCAGGTATTGGTCAACTCAGCACAGGTACAAACCACAGAAAAGCGCGTGTTTGAAGATATGCAGATAGCTTTTGAAGCTTTTTTGAATAACCGCAAGTGGACTGAAGACGAGTTTGAGCAGGAAGAGCGCATTAAGTGCAATCTGGTAATTACTATTGAAGACCAGCCCTCTATTGGCCAATTTAACGCCACTGTACAAATACGCTCAGCAAGGCCTATCTATAATTCATCGTACGAGACCATTCTGCTGAACTATGCTGACCGTGACTGGCAGTTTCAGTATGTTGAATCACAACCGCTTGACTTTAACGACAATGTGTTCAACAACAACTTGACGGCTATGCTGGCCTACTATGCCTACATTATTATAGGCTTGGATTATGACAGCTTTAGCAAAATGGGGGGTGACCCCTACATACAAAAGGCGTGGAACATTGTAACCAACGCCCAGCAAAGCGGCAGCTTTGGCTGGCAGCAGTTTGAAAGCACCCGTAACCGCTACTGGCTGGCCGAAAACCTGCTGAACCCTCTCATGGGCCCACTGCGCGAAGGGCTGTACCTGTACCACAGGCAGGGCCTTGACCTGCTACAGGAAGAGCCCGACAAAAGCCGGCAGAACATACTAAAAACCCTTGAAAACATTCAAAAGGTAAACCGCAGAAGGCCCAACTCAATCTTAACAATATCATTCTTTGATGCCAAAGGCGATGAACTGGCCAATGTATTTCAGCAGGGCAACACAGGCGTGCGCAAAAAAGCCTACGACATTATGTTAGAGCTTGACCCCTCTAATGCTGATAAATACCAGGCCATGATTAGCAACTAACAAATTATGCCGCCAGGCACCTGCTGTAAAGGCCAAATGCATTAGATATTATCCATTATTCATTAGCTTTGCCTTCCTTCATAACAAGCGCGTCACAATAGCTTTATGCTGAAGCACCTTGTCATTCAAAACTATGCCCTGATCAGTCGGCTTGAAATGCAGCCGGCCGCAACCTTAAACATCATTACCGGCGAAACAGGGGCCGGTAAATCCATCATGCTGGGGGCCCTTGGTTTGCTATTGGGCAACCGGGCAGATACCCGTGCGCTGTATGACGACCAGCAGAAGTGCGTGGTAGAGGGTACTTTTGAGGTATCGGCCTATGCATTGCAGGCTACCTTTGATGAAGAAGAAATTGATTATGAAGATGAGTGCATCATCCGCCGCGAAATAAGCCCCAAAGGCAAATCGCGCGCTTTCATCAACGATACCCCCGTTACCCTCGATGCCCTGCGTACCGTAGGCTCGGTGCTGATGGACATCCACTCGCAGCACGATACACTGCAACTGGGCTCTGACAAATACCAGCTATCGGTTATTGATGCCTACGCGCAAAGCAGTGCCCTGCTGGCCAGCTACAGTACTGCTTACCAGGCTTACCGCAAAGCGGCCAAAGCGCTGGAAGGCCTGCAGGCAGAAGCCAAAGCCCTGAAGCAGGAAGATGAATACAACCGCCACAACCATACTGAGCTAAGCAAGCTGGCCCTGAAGCCCAATGACCAGGAGCAGCTGGAGGCCGAGCTTGAAATACTTGAAAACGCTGAGGAAATAAAAACCCGCCTGCAACTGGTGCTGCAGGCCCTGGGCCCTAATGACGAGGTACAGGGCGCACCCGGCACTGACGAGCTGCTGCACGGCGCCATGAGCGAGCTAAGCAAGCTGGCCGCCTTTGACAAGCTGTACGAGGGCATGCACAGCCGGGTAGACAGTGTGCTGATTGAGCTGCGCGATATGGCCGCTGAGCTACAAAAGGTAGATGAGCGCATTGAGCACGACCCCGTAAAAATTGACGAAACCAAAGGCCGCCTTTCTGAAATATACCGCCTGCAGCAAAAGCATCAGCTCAGTACAGTGGCTGAGCTGCTGGCCCTGCAGGAGGAGCTGGCCCAGAAGGTAGCCAAAGTGCAAAACCTTGACGAAGCCCTTGATGCTGCAAGACAGGCCTGCCAGCAGGCCGAGCAGCACATGCTGGCCCAGGCCAAAAAACTTTCGGCTGCCCGCACCAAAGTATTTAAGCCCTTAACCACCCTGGTTAAGCAGCTGCTGGCCGACCTGGGCATGCCCGATGCCAACCTGAGCATTGCCCATGAAACTGCACAGCCCGGCCCTGCCGGTACTGACCAGATTGCCCTGCTGTTTAGCGCCAACAAAGGCATACAGCCCCAGCAACTCAAACAGGTAGCCAGTGGGGGTGAGTTTTCAAGGTTAATGTTCTGCATTAAATACGTGCTGGCCAACAAAGTGGCCATGCCCACCATTATATTTGATGAAATTGATACAGGCATTAGTGGCGAAATTGCCATTAAAATGGTGCATATGATGCGTGACATGGCCCAGGGCCACCAGGTAATAGTAATTAGCCACCTGCCGCAAATTGCTGCCAAAGGTGATGCCCACTACTTTGTGTACAAAGACAATACCTCTGAAAAAACCATGAGCCGCATGCGCCAGCTCAGCCAGGTAGAACGCATTGAAGCCATTGCCAAAATGATTGGGGGCGAGCAGCCCAGCAGTGTGGCTTACGAAAGTGCCCGTGAGCTAATGGGCACACAATAAAGTAATTAATTTTGATTAACGAGATATGGCTTACAACTTATTAGCAGGCAAGCGTGGCATTATATTCGGTGCCCTTGATGAAAACTCAATTGCCTGGAAGGTGGCCCTCAAGGCCAAAGAAGAAGGTGCCTCCTTTACCCTTACCAACGCCCCGGTAGCCATGCGCATGGGGGCCATACAGCAGCTGGCAGAACAGTGCGGCTCTGAAATAATCCCGGCCGATGCCACCAAGGTGGAAGACCTGGAAAACCTCTTCAACAAATCAACCGAAGTATTAGGAGGTAAAATTGACTTTGTACTGCATGCCATTGGCATGGGCGTAAACGTGCGCAAAAAGCGCGAGTATGGCAACCTGAACTATGACTGGTTCCTGAAAACCATTGACATCTCTGCCCTGTCGTTCCATAAAGTGCTGCAAACTGCCGAAAAGCTGGATGCCATGAACGAGTGGGGCTCTGTACTGGCCTTATCGTACATTGCCGCGCAGCGCACCTTTCCTGACTACTCTGAAATGGCCCAGGCCAAAGCCATGCTTGAATCTATTGCACGTAGCTACGGCCAGCGCTTTGCACAAACCAAAAAAGTAAGGGTCAACACCATCTCGCAGTCGCCTACTAAAACCACTGCTGGTTCAGGCATTACCGGTTTTGACGTATTCTATGACTATGCTGATAAGCTTTCGCCCTTAGGCAATGCCCCTGCCGAAGATTGCGCCAACTACTGCGTTACCCTGTTTAGTGACCTCACCAGAATGGTTACCATGCAAAACCTGATGCACGATGGCGGCTTCTCTACCTCAGGCATTACCGATGCCCTGATTGAAAAACTGTCTTAACCAACGCTCCAAGTAGAATAACATCCCCCTTCCCCCCTTCAAAGGGGGATGTTTTTTAGTCCCGCCACATCGTCTGCTACCTATGGTCGTATTCCCCAATGCCAAAATAAACCTGGGCCTAAGCGTAACTGAAAAGCGCCCTGACGGCTACCACAACCTGGTATCGTGCTTTTACCCGGTTGGCTGGAGCGACGCCATAGAGGCAACACCCGCTACTGAATTCTCCTTCCATACCCACGGCATCAGCATACCAGGTAACGGGGCTGATAACCTGTGCGTCAAAGCCTACCAGCTGCTGGCGGCCAACCACCAGCTGCCGCCCGTGCAGCTGCACCTGTTAAAACTAGTGCCCATAGGCGCTGGCCTGGGTGGTGGCTCTGCCGATGCCTCCTTTACCCTCAAACTGCTTAACGACCAGTACAACCTGGCCCTCAGCACCGAGCAGCTGCGCCAGTATGCCCTGCAGTTGGGCAGCGACTGCCCCTTTTTTATTGACAACAAACCTGTGCTGGTTACCGGTAGGGGTGAGGTATTCAGCCCCATTGACATCAGCCTGGCTGGCAAGCACATTATATTGGTTTACCCAGGCCTGCACATCAACACCGGCGAGGCCTACCGCAGCATTACGCCTGGCCCAACTGGGTATGACCTCAAGGTTGTGATTGAAAGCAATGACCCTGCCCAGTGGCAGCAGCACCTCGTGAATGACTTTGAGCTGGGCCTGGCCAGCAAATACCCAGTACTGCAACAGGTAAAAGAACAGCTGTACCAGGCCGGGGCCTATTATGCCGCAATGACAGGCTCTGGCTCAACCCTGTTTGGCCTGTTTGATGCCGCCCCCAACCCCAACAACCTGCCCCAATGGCCCGCCCACTACCACACCTGGCAGGGGCAACTGGCATAAGGCAATACAGTAGTTATGGAAAGCATTTTTGACCGTGTCATGAAAGATAAGCTACAGACAGCTACGCAAGAGTTTGCCTGTAGCCAACTGGGTATATCACCTATATCAGTAACACCAGAAAACACCGAGCTGCCAAGAACCATGGGCAGACGAATCGACTATCTGTCAATTATTGAGTCTATACGAGAGGGTAAGTTACTGCTGCATATGGAGTACCAAACCACTAACGACCCTAAGCTGCATTACCGCATGCTAGAGTATAAGGGCATACTACTACGAAAGTACGAATTGCCAGTGGTACAGTATGTACTTTATCTTGGCGAAGAGCCCATGAATATGCCCAACGAGTATACTGACAGCCAGTGGCAGTGCCACTATGAGCTGCAAGATATCAGGAGCATCAGTGCACACAGCCTGCTTAAATCGCCCAAACCTGCTGCTGTAGCTATGGCTTTACTGGCTGATTATGAAGGTGAACCTGCTGAAGAGGTTATTTCAAAAATATTGAAGAAGTTGCAATTAATGGTAAAATCGCCAAGTGATTTCCATGAATACATGACTAGATTGGGTGTTATGTCTAAATTACGTAATTTAGAGGAAACGCTTGAAACGCAAAAAAGTATGTTAGATATTACCTTTAAGCCTGAAGACTTTCCTGAGTATTATAAGCTTTTTGAAAAAGGCTACAACAGGTTCCGGAATGAAGTCATTGATGACCGAAACCGAGAGTTTGCCTTGAAGCTCATTAATGATGGGGGGCTTTCTTTTGAAAAGATAGCAAGCGTTACTGACTTATCTCTAGAGGTGGTTAAACAACTGGCCAAAGGCAACTAACCCGTTGTCGCTTCATTTTTATTGGGGTCTTCAGCCTTTAAAAAAGCACCGGCCAATGAGCTTACGGCGGTAATTACAAAAAACAAAATGCTAAACACCACGGCCACATTCTTATCTATCTGCAAATACTCATACCCGTAAATAAACACCAGCTCACGCGCGCCCACACCACCAATAGTAAAGGGCAGTACGGCCACCACGCTGCTTACCAAAAACAGGGTAGTATAATCAGTATAATGTGCTTCAACGCCCAGCGCCAGCAAAATAAACCAGGCACAAACCACCTGTAACGCCTGCACTGCAAACGACTGTACGTTGGTTGGCAGATATACCGTAAGGTACTTTTTAAACAGCAGGCGAATCAAAAAATAATACACCACATAAGCCAGCACAATGCCGGCCCATATCAAATACTGCCAAGGGCCAATTAGTGCAAAGGCACTGCTAAACACAAACAGAATCAGGGCCAGGAAGCCCAATGACACCAGGCCACTAAGGCGGTCAACAAAAACAGCAGCCAGCAACCCCTTTACCGGGGTTTTATACTGCTTATTCAACAGGTACACCTTATACCCATCGCCACCAATGCCCCCCGGTAAAAACAGGTTGTAAAACATACCTATATAGTACAGCACCAGGTTGTACCGCTGGCTTAGCTGCAGGGCCTCGGCCTTAAAAAAATAATTCAGCCTCAGGGCACTCGTTACCTTTGAGGCATTAAACAAAATGGCGGCTGGCACCAGCCACAGCGGGTTGGCCTGTAGCAGCGCGGCTTTGGTAACATCAATATCAATCTTAATATAAACCAGGTACAGGGCAGCACCTGTTAACGCTACCTTAAGCAGTAGCTTCAGATAACGCGTCCTCTTCTGCTTGTCCAACAAAAATCTCTTTAATGCGGTACGTCTTTTTATCTTGCGACTCGTAATAAGTACGCGTAATCATCTCGGCAATAAAGCCAAACGTAATAATTTGAATGCCCCCAAGTGTAAGCATAATGCCCAGCAGCAGCAGGGGGCGGCCCCAAATCTCGGCACCCAGCACCTTCTCTACCAGCAGCCACAGGTCAATCAGCACGCCGGTGGCAAAGCAAAAAATACCTACTGTACCAAAAAAGTGCATGGGCCGCTGCATATACTTCAGGAAAAACACCATCAGCAGCAGGTCGCTCAACACCTTAAACGTACGTCCCAGCCCGTACTTTGACTTGCCATAAATACGTGGCAGGTGGTTCACATCCATTTCTGTAATGCTGGCCCCTTCCAGCTTGGCCAGCACTGGTATGTAACGGTGCAGCTGCCCGTACAGCCCCAGGCCCTTGGCAATATCTTTTCTAAACACCTTTAGCGTACAACCATAATCATGAATATACACGCCTGTGAGCTTGCGTATCATGGCATTGGCAATGCGGCTGGGTATCTTACGCAGCAAAAAGCCGTCTTTGCGGTTAGCCCGGCGGCCTGCCACCACGTCCCAGTCTTCAGCCTCCAGCTTGTTCAGCATCGTAGGTATATCAAACGGGTCGTTCTGCAAATCGCCGTCAATCGTTACAATATACTCAGCCTCTGCCGTATCAATCCCGGCGGCCATGGCCGCCGTTTGGCCGTAGTTCTTATACAACTTCACCAGCTTTACCCTGGGCGTGCCGTACTTGCGTATCATGGCCACGGTGGCATCAGTGCTGCCATCGTCAACCATAATCACTTCAAACTCATAGCCTTTCAATGCCTGGTGAATCTTCTCCAGCAGGGGCCTTACATTTTCCTCTTCGTTATAAACTGTAACTACAACCGATATCTTCATGCCATGCGCAAAATTTGCGCAAAGTTACCAGTAAAATACAAAAACAAACGCCCTGCCCGCTTAATAATACTACCCAGGCCTAAAAAAGACTTGCAGTTAGGCCAAAAACCATAATTTTGTGCCTTTGCTGGTAAAGCTGTGCAAACCATGATCAACAACAAATACACCCTGCTCATACTTTTGGTGGTGGGCTACCTCATCTTCTCGGCCAACACGGGCGGCATCATGATATACATACTTGACGAAGCCAAAAATGCCGAGTGTGCCCGAGAAATGTATGCCAGTGGTGACTGGGTGGTGCCCCGCTTCAATGGCGAGCTGCGCACTGACAAGCCCCCTCTGCATTACTTCTTCATGGGCGCGGCTTACAGTGTATTTGGCGTAAACCCCTTTGCGGCTCGCTTCTTTTCTGTGGTATTTGGCCTCTTAACCGTATGGCTCACCTACCACATGGCTGCCCGCTACCTCAGCAAGCAGGCCGCCTTTTACAGTGCCGTGGTGCTGCTGGCCTCCCTGCACATGGCCTTTCAGTTCCATCTGTCAGTGCCAGACCCCTACCTTATCTTCTTCATCACCCTCAGCCTGTACAGCTTCTTCAGGGGCTATACTGAGCAATCAACCAGGCATATGTACCTGTGCTATGCCGCTGTTGGCCTGGGCACCCTGGCCAAAGGGCCCATTGCCATTGCCCTGCCGGGCCTCATCTTTCTGCTGTTCATCCTGTATCGGCGTGACCTCAAGTGGCGCAGCATCGTGGCCCTCAGGCCCTTTACCGGTGCCCTGGTGGTGCTGGCCATTGCCCTGCCCTGGTACATTGCCGTGCACCTGGCCACTGATGGCGAGTGGACACGCGGCTTCTTTATTGACCACAATGCCAACCGCTTTGCTGATACCAAAGAGGGCCACGGCGGCCTGTTTATCTACACGCCCCTGGTGGCCACCCTGGGCCTGCTGCCCTTTGGCCTCTTCATCATACAGGCCATCCGCTATGGCTACAGAAACAGGCAGCACGCGCTGCTGCCCTTTGCCCTCACTGCCGTGCTGGCCATTATTGGCTTCTTTTCAATATCAAGCACCAAGCTGCCCAACTACGCCGTGCCGGCTTATCCTTTTCTGGCCATTTTGCTGGGCTACTACCTCAGCCAGCTGCACACCATCAACCTCAAAAAAGCCCTGTTGCCCATTGGCCTCTGGTTTTGGGTACTGCTGGCCACGGCCATGCCCATAGGTATTTACCTGGCCCTTAGCAATGACCCCAACATGGCCCACCTCAACCACCTGGCCTTTGCCTTTATTGCCCTGCCTGTTGGGGCGGTGCTGGCCGTGGTGCTGTACTACCGCCGCCGCCTCACCACCATGGTGGCCAGCCTGGCCCTGTCATTCATGCTCACGGCTCTGGTTAACTTTCACTATGCCTACCCCGCCATTTATGACACACAGAACCCCGTGGCCGTTATCCTGCCCCAGCTTAACCCTGAGCGGCCCCTGGGGTACTATAAAATCATGAATGCTGCCTTTGTATTCAACAAGCAGCAGCTTATACCCAAAACAGCCACTACGGCTGAGTTGAAAGCCTTCTTTAATGCCAACCCCACGGCCTACATCATTACACGCAAAAAATACCTTGATGAAATCAGTGCAGAAATACCCATTGACATCGTAGCACAAAAGCGCGACATATTCGAAACCCCCACCACCGTGGTGCTACAGCTCAAGCAGTAAACTGCCCGTACACGGCCAGAATCTATTAAATAAATAGACAGGTTTTAACCAAAAAATGGGGCTACCCCCAACTCCCAATAGATAAATTGACATTATATTTGATTCATGGCAGCAAAAAGGCGTGAATTCAATACATCGGGCCCTAACAGGCCCGATATGCACTATACCCTAAGTCGGGAGGCGCTGGTGTCAGAGGGGGTAAGGCTGGTGCAAAATGAACGCTACTTAACAATTTGGGCACCAAGGCAAGGGGGCAAAAGTACCTATTTCAGGCTGCTTACCAGGCAACTAAAGCTACAGGGCTACCAGGTGGCTACAGTTAACTTTGAAAACCACCTGAACGACCCGCCAGCTATACTGCTTCAAAAACTTCAGTGGGCAGCCCAAAAGGGGTGGGGGGTATCCATTGCAACCGATACCATTACAGCCTGGGAAGGTACTATATTGAATGCCGCTAACAACCAGAAATGGGTACTGATTATTGATGAAATAGAGGGGGTAAACCCGGCCTACCTGCCCGACTTGCTGCACACCATCCGCAGCCTGTACCACACCCGAGAAGAGCATGTATTAAAAAGCGTAATTCTGGTGGGCGTTAGCAACCTGGCTGGTGTGATGCAAGACAACACCAGCCCCTTTAACATTGCTGATACCTTTCAGGTACCCTATTTTTCGCGCAATGAGGTATATGAACTGCTGAGGCAGCACGAGGCCGAAACTGCTCAGCTTGGTAGCAAACAAGAATTTGCTGAAGGGGTAAAAGAAAAAATCTACGACATTACTGCCGGGCAGCCAGGCCTGGTAAACGGCATTGCTCAGCAGCTTACTGAGCGGTACCCTGCTGAGCCTGTACTGACTAAAACACATTATGCGCAAGTAGAAGACTGGTACATCCGCAAAGCCCTTGAAAAAAATACGGCTAACATCATCAACAAAGCCAGTCAGTACCGCAACCTCATAGAAGAATTGATTTACCTTGAAAAACAGGTGCCCTTTACCATGACAGACCCTGCCATTAGCTTTTTATACACCCAAGGGGTAATTACTGAAGGCAAGCGTGGTCAGGTAACCTTTCATGTGCCTCTATATAAAAAGCGGTTAGAGCAGGCTTTTGCTGTTAAAATCAATGGAGAAGAAGATCAGTTTTATACCAATGGCTTTTACAAGCACAAGGCCTTTTTGCCTAAGCAGCACTTTAACTGGCCAGCCATTATGGCTGCTTTTCAAGACTACATTTTGCGCAGGGGCTTTCGGTACTTCAGGTTAAAAGATGCTGCCACGGGCCAGTACCAAACCATCAAAGAGGCAGCCATGGTTTACGCCTTCGAGGCCTTTATACAAACCTTACTGGCCGTTGTAGAGGGCAAAAGCTACCTGGAAGCACATGCTGGTTTGGGCAATAGCGATTTAATAGTAAATGTAGCAGGGCGCGAAACTGTGATTGAAGCCAAAATTTACAGAGACGAGTGGCAGTACCGCCGGGGGCTTGACCAGTTAACAC